>REBL01000119.1 GCA_007692755.1 Nodularia sp. (in: cyanobacteria)
AACCTCTGACAGTCACAATATATTCTGGATGACTAGGGTCTTCTTCTAGTTTTTCACGTAACCAGCGGATATGAACATCTACAGTTTTACTGTCGCCAACAAATTCTGGTCCCCAAACCTGATCTAGCAATTGCTCGCGAGACCAAACTCGGCGGGCATAACTCATAAACAGTTCCAACAAGCGAAACTCTTTTGGAGACAAATTTACTTCTTGATCTCGAACCAGCACACGGCACTCTTGGGGATTTAACGTGACATTCTTATGTTTTAATACTTGTAGTTGTGGCAAGCTACTTAAGCGTTGGCGACGGAGTAGAGCGCGACAACGAGCTACTAACTCCCTCATGCTAAAGGGTTTAGTCAGATAGTCATCTGCTCCTACTTCTAACCCTAAAACGCGATCAGTTTCACTACCTTTAGCGCTGAGAATCAAAATTGGTACTGGATTTCCTTGATGACGCAGCAAGCGGCAGATATCTAGCCCATTAATATGAGGTAGCATCAAATCAAGAATTATTAAGTCAAACGGAGATTCCCCAGAGTTGGGTTCACAACTTTTCAGATATTCTACAGCCGACCGCCCGTCAGGGGCAGTGATTACGCCAAAACCTTCTTCTTCCAATGCTACAGCTAGCATCTCTTGGATTAATTCTTCATCTTCTACCACTAGAATACGGCTCGTTTGTCCGATTTCTGCTCTGGTAGAGTACTTGATTGATTCACTGGTATACATTGATATCACAAAAATCTAGGTTTCTGGTTGTATCAATTAACATTTTGGAATTAATTATCTAATCTCAGTAGCTTTATGTCTCTACCGTAGTGAATTCTTTTGCCAAAAGTAACATATATAACAATACATTATAAATACCTGTAATTGCAAGCTGCCAATAGTATTTTCAACAACTTCTTAGCCTACAAGCTAGAACGCAAAGGTGGAAAGATAATTATTAGAGCTGAGGGTATAGGAGGGGCGAGGGGCGACCCTCAAACCCTACCCGCTCTTTAGTGACCTGTTTTATCTGGTCTACCGTTATTCAAAGGTCTTTTTTTATCATCATTTGTTGTTTCATTAAGTTTTTTGTTACCTGGTTGGTTGGAATTGGGTTGTTGGTTAGACATAAGACTTCACTTGAAAATTAACTACAAATTCATATACAGCTAGGATATGAGCAATTCCTGAAAAGAGCCAAAATATTCTCAACCGTCAAGCCCTACTTAGTGAAATGTATATTTATTGACTTATATATTTTGGTGAACTGAAAGATGAAATTGATCATCGAAAACTTTTATTATTGTAATTTTCTAAGGTAAATACTTTTGTACTACAATCCAACCAGTCAGGGATACCCAAGTAAAACCGCCAAAGAGAATAATATTCACACCAATATGTAAGGGTCTAGCCCAAGAACGCCGAGTGCTGATTTGTGTAGCGCTCAAAGCAGAAAGCAAAACCAACACTACTACTATTAACCCAGCCACTAAGTGTGATGAGTGTCCCAAGGAACCAAAGTGTCCGAAAGTGCCAACGATGCCAATGGCTAACAGTAGTAGCACTAAACCAACCATAGTGATGCCAATTATATAGTGGAGCGATCGCATCTCCCCTCGTCCGCCCATAAACCACGGAAAACTAGGTAACTGTTGCGAATTTCTTTCCCGAAACATCCAAATCCCCGTAAGTGCTAGCAGCAAGTACGCCAGTATCGACAACCCCATCGACCAAGCGGCTATTTTCCACAACCAAATAAAAGAAGGCAAATTCATAACGTTAATTGTAACCAATGACCAAACAAAAAGGGTTGCTGAATTTCGCAACCCTCACGTTATCTAAAATTGTTTTTTTTTAATCAATTGATCCAAAGCCAGCAATTGTTAAGGGTTTTGTACTATTTTGAATTTTTGTATTAATTGACTGCACTATTGGTTTTTTACTGATAGTGTCGATGCCGATTGAGTCTGTATGAAATTCACTACTGCTAGGCTCATTAATAGCAAGGCGATCGCACGCAATTGTATCAGACAAAATTGCACTGGCCATCATCCCCGTATGAATCTCCATTTGAGCTTGTAGAGGAGCTTCAAACACAAGGCGCTGTCCAGGAAAAACAACTCTTTCAAAGTACCAGTTGGCAATATTGCAGATGCGAGCTATCTGGATTTTGCTCGTAGCATTGACGTAGCAACAAAGGATATTCCCTGATTGCTCCGGTGGTAGAGGATCTAATATTTGAGCCATAACTGCGGAGGAGCTTTACGCCACAATTTTACATTACACCAGCAAAACTAACATTGCCTGATCCCCAGATGCTGTAACTCCGACTACCAACTGAAAATTTCTACGCTATTTCTAGCTAAATATATGTTAAGTCTATGTTCAAGTTATGAAAATTTCACCAAAAAGCGCCGATTAGCCAAAATAATATAATACTCTAGGAAGATTTAATTTTTTTTTAACAATAAAAGTATTAAATGTACTTTCATCAGGCGAAGTCTGGCAATTATTTTCTGAAACTTTCTCCACTACCAGGGAAGGTTTGTGTATTTCATCCATCCTCAAAATTACCAGCATGGATCATCGCTTAATCGTCAAACTCAATGTTATGGTAAAGATATATAACAATTTTCTCATAAAATCTATCTATTTCCTTTGATGCCAAGCCAATTCAACTACCCCCACAATTGTTAACCCAGGCCGAACTGCCAACCATAATTGTGACAAACACCGCAAACTAAAATAAACAAACAGTTTTAAACCCCAGCTCTCTCTATATTTTTCATAAAGAACTGCAAGATGGAAGTTAAACAATCCATGATGGAAAATCGCATCCTCTACGTTCGCCTTCCGTGTAACCCCATCTTTCCCATTGGGGTCGTCTATCTTTCAGATCACGTCCACAAGCTATTTCCTGGCGTGGAACAGCGGATCTTTGATTTGGGAACAGTACCACCTTTAGATTACGCCTCCGCCCTAGATACCTGTATCGATGAATTTAAACCGACACTCCTAGTCTTTTCTTGGCGTGATATTCAAATTTATGCCCCAGTTGGTGGACGTGGTGGCAATCCCCTGCAAAACGCCTTTGAATTTTATTACGCCAATAATCCCCTGATTAAGTTACGTGGTGCATTCGGCGGTTTGCGAATTTTTATCGCTTACTACGTGGAATTGTGGCGTAACCAGGGATTAGTCAAACGCGGTTTACAACGCGCCCAGAAATATCATTCTGATGCCCGTGCCGTTGTCGGTGGTGGTGCAGTCAGCGTATTTTATGAACAATTGGGTAAAACTTTTCCCCCAAGAACAATTATTTCTGTGGGTGAAGGCGAAACTCTCCTAGAAAAACTTCTCAGTGGCAAAGACATTGATGATGAACGTTGCTATGTAGTCGGGGAAACTAAACCACGGCAACGCATGATTCATGAACAACCCACCCCCCTAGAAAAAACCGCCTGTAACTACGACTATATAGAAAGCATCTGGCCGGAATTTAACTTTTACCTGCAAGAACAGGATTTTTATATAGGCGTACAAACCAAGCGCGGTTGTCCCCACAACTGTTGTTATTGCGTCTATACCGTCGTCGAAGGTAAACAAGTACGCATCAACCCAGCAGACGAAGTAGTCGCCGAGATGCGTCAATTATACGACCGCGGCATTCGCAATTTCTGGTTTACTGATGCTCAATTCATCCCCGCACGTAAATTTATAGATGATGCTGTAGAACTTTTACAGAAAATCGTCGATTCGGGGATGACAGATATTCACTGGGCAGCATACATCAGAGCCGACAACCTCACACCAGAGTTGTGTGATTTGATGGCTAAAACCGGGATGAATTACTTTGAAATCGGCATTACCAGTGGTTCTCAGGAACTCGTGCGGAAAATGCGGATGGGTTACAACTTACGAACCGTATTGCAAAACTGCCGTGACTTAAAAGCCGCTGGGTTTAACGATTTAGTTTCCGTCAACTACTCATTTAACGTCATTGACGAACGTCCCGAAACCATTCGCCAAACCATCGCTTATCACCGCGAACTAGAAAAGATTTTTGGCGTTGATAAAGTTGAACCTGCCATTTTCTTTATTGGACTGCAACCCCATACCCACTTAGAAGAATATGCCTTTAAAGAAGGTATCCTCAAACCAGGGTATGACCCCATGAGCTTGATGCCGTGGACAGCTAAAAAACTTCTCTGGAATCCTGAACCCCTTGGTTCCTTCTTTGGGGAAGTCTGCTTGCAAGCTTGGCAACAAAACCCCAATGACTTTGGACGCGAAGTTATGAAAATCTTAGAAGAAAAATTGGGTTGTGCCGATTTGGAAGCAGCTCTTTCTGCACCTATGGAAAAGAAAGATAAACAGTTGGCGGGCATATCATAGGACACAGGGACTGAGGAATTTTAGATTTGGGATTTGGGATTTTGGATTAAACTGCAATCTAAAATACGTGCTGCATTAGCGAAGCATACGCAAATTCAAAATCTATTGACTGGGGACTGGGGATTTGACTAAATTAATAGCCTCTCATCCTAGCCCCCAATAACTAATAGCAGTTTTCTGTGAAAACCCAGATAAAAACTGAATTACAAATCATGAAAGCCCATGTTAGAAGGTTCAATATTACAACAACTGGAAACCGCACACCGCAATACTACTAGACCAATCCGATTTGGGGTTTATTACAAAAATACTTTAGTTTCTCTGTGCCATGCTCTAGAAGACCATATTTTAACCGAAGATAGTACACCCTTAGTAATCACTGCCTTTCAACAGGGTAAATGGTATCTGCAAGAAGCCGAAAGATACGCAGATATCGCTAAGTGTAGCCGCGAAATTGTGATCATGGCAGCTTCGGATGCTAGCTTTGCAGAACATCCCACCAGCCAACTCTCTAACGTGGATTTAGTGCCATTAAATTCAGGTGACCCGGTGGCTCAGGAATGGCACTTAATTATCTTGTCGCCAGAATACACAGCAATGGTACTTTGTCAAGAATTATCAGAGGCTGATTATGGTGCTGATGGCATACCAGCTTCAGATATTGAGCGTAAATTCTATGGTTTATGGACATTTGAGCCAGATTTAGTCCAAGAAACGGCACAATTAGCGATCGCGCACATCCAAAAATACAATCCAGAACTAGCACAACAACTCATCAACCACCAAAATGCCATACAGTCTCACCTAGCGACATCAGAACATTTAAGTGCAGTTGTTTCCCGTGTCGTCGATTATCTCCAGACAGGACAGGATAATTTATCCATCCCCACCGCAATACGTCAACAAGCCTTAGATCGCAACTTGGTTTCTAACGAAATCCAGGCATTTTTGCGGATGGCGCAACTAATGGATATGGCAGATGTCAACAATCCTATGGCCGCCGCCGAAGTCGTAGCACTTTCTGAGATCATGGGGCAGCTTTTAGAACTACCCGCATGGCAAATTAAACGATTGCGACTAGCAGGTTTTTTACATCGTATAGACCCACTGCAAAAAGCCGAAAGCCTCCTAACTCCCGGTACATCCACCCGCTACCAGGAACAAGCCCCCAATTGTCCCTTAACTTGTCCCCTAGTACCAGGAGCGCAGGTATTAAGAACCATGCCCAGACTGCGAGCAATTGCCCAAATTATCACCCACCAAAGCGAATGGTGGAATGGTACAGGAGAACCAGCAAGTTTAGCTGGAGATGAAATTCCCTTAGAATCGAGAATTTTAGCCTTAGTTGCTGATTTTCAATGGCGAGTCAACAATATCAAAACATCCCAGAAAACTCGCGCCGAAATATTTGCTCAAGCTTTAGACGAATGCAGACAACAACAATCAACCCGCTTTGACCCTAAACTTGTAGATGCTCTGACTTTATTAGTTATGGGTTTACAGCAAGGGCTAGACTTACCTCTGATGTCACCCAAAGTCAGCACAGGCGTATGGCTACTTGATTCTCAATGGGACAGCTACAGTAAAACAAGTACAGCACAGTTTACGTAAGACACTAAAGGGTGCAGAATGTGGGTTTTAGCGTTAGCGTAGCGCATACCGCAGAGGACACAGAGAGAGAAGAAAGAGTAGGAAAAAATTGGTTAACTGAACTGTATTAACATAGGACAACTATTCCAAAACAGGATCAAACTTTTGAGTTTCCTAATTACGAATTACGAAGTACGTATCGCTAAAGCGAAAGCAAAGCTCCGCTTAAAGCGGAGCTATGCCGTAGGCTTTACGCGCAGCGTTTCTGATAGCGCAGCGTGGCGTTAGCCATAGGAAATATTACGAATTACCCCAGATGAATATTGAAGCCATTAAATCAGGAAAACTCAAACAACTCCCAGGTGCAAATTTAGAAGATGAGGAACTCTCTCATCTCGATTTAAGCCGGATCAATTTTGCAGGTGCTAACCTTGTCGGGACTAATTTCAAGAGTTCCAAACTCGAAGGCGCGCATTTCGAGGGAGCGAACTTAATGGGCGCAAACCTCCAAAAAACTGACTTGCGCGCGAACCTGATGGGCGCGAACTTAATGCAAGCAGACTTAACAAGTGCTGACTTGCGCGGTAGTAATTTGCGCGGCGCTAACTTGATGGGGGCTAAACTCAGCGATGTCTGTTTGGCTGGCGCTTTCTTGAGTGGTGCAAACTTGATGAACGTCAACTTACAAGGCGTTGATTTACGCAGTGCTGACTTGCGCGGTGCAAACCTCACAGGAGCAAATCTTAAAGGTGCTGATTTGAGTCGCGCTGATTTGCAAGGGGCTTTATTAAATGAAGCCAATTTAGAAGAAGCGGACTTACGCAGGACAAATTTAGCGGGGGCGAACTTCACTGGCGCAAATTTACTCTGTGCAGAGTTAGAAGGAGCAAATTTGCGTGGGGTGAATTTAGATAAAGCTTGCTTGGTCGGTACAGTAGTTGAAATGACTTAGTGATGAGAATAACCTTGATCATGTAGGTCTAAAATACCACCAATCTCTTGCCGATAACGCTTGGGGGTTGTATTTAGCATTCGTCGAAACACAGATGTCATGTGACTCTGGTTGCCAAATCCTACTTCCCCCGCTACTTCTACCAGCGATTTACTTTGATTTTGTAAGAGTTGTTGGGCAAGTTCCAGCCGACATTTGAGGACATATTGATAGGGTGATAATCCAGTTGTGACTTTGAATGCTCTGGCAAAATGGTAAGGGCTGAATCCTACCGTGGCGGCAATGCCCTCCAAGCTAAGTTCCTGTGACAGATGCGCTTTGACGTATTCTAAGACAGACTTTAACATATTTGGGGCTAAAAACTCTGGAGGACGTTTTAGCTGTCCAGATAAATTTGAACGTCGGTAAATCATCTGTCCCAGCACTGCCGTTGCCACCGATTCTAAATAAAATACACCACCTAATTGTCCATTATCAAAGAATTCTTGCATAGCGATCGCTACATTTAAACCCCAATGGGTTTTAGAAATTTGGCCAGGTTGTAACTCAATCATCTCTCCTTCTGCTTCTACTGTGACTATGCGGGATAGAAAAGATGGCGAATATCCAAACACTACAAAACAAGAAGCATCTTCCACAGAACTATAGGTACTTCCTTGAGGCACAATATCAAAACCTCCTGGTAGCGCTTGGTAGGGTTGTAACCGATCAGTATTAAAAGCAGCAATTCCACTGCTGACACCAAAACTAGTGACCACAAGGTTAAGTGGTGAGCGAATATTGACTTCTAACTTTCCCGGCGGAATAATTGCTACCATCATCTCCGGTGTTTCTAGCCAGTGTCCCCATTGCGGTAGAACTTCTAATGGAGGCTGATCAAGGGGAATTTTATGCTCTGGGGGATTGAATAAAAATTCTTTGAGCCGATTCATCAGCAGAGGCGATGCTTCCATACCTATTGTCTCAAAAAGTAGATTTTTATATTCCGCAAGAATTTAAAAGACAGTAACCCTGAAAACTCAGTATTTTCAAGGTGAGGATTTCGATTTGTGTAATTTTCAATGTCTTTTTTAATTCTAATGTCAACATACAATGCTCAGAAAAATTGACACTAACCTTTGGGTTGCCGAACAACCCCTCAAATATTTTGGCTTGGAAGTCGGGACAAGAATGACTGTGATTCGTCTGACCAATGGTGAATTAATGGTTATCTCGCCCATTAGCATGGATGACGCAACCATTCATCAATTAAATCAATTAGGAGAAGTGACTTATATTATCGCTCCTAATTTGTATCATCATCTATTTGTTGCTGACTTCAAGCTGTGCTATCCCCATGCAGAACTATGGGCAGTATCTGGTCTGGAAGGCAAGCGACCAGATTTGCAGATGGATCAAATTATTACAGAGGGCAAGAATTTTCTCATTGATGGAGTTGAGTATGTCTTGGTGCAAGGATTCAACACATTGGATATTAACGGATACTCACCGCTCAATGAATGCGTCTTTTTTCATGCTAAAAGCCGGACTTTAATTGTCACGGATATAGTTTTTCATATTAATAACCAATTTGCTTCACCCAGCATAAAGTTACTAGCCAGACTGCTAGGTGCTTACAACCAACTTCGTCCGACATTATTGGAAAAATTTGCTACCCAAGATAAAGCCAAAGTTAAATTTTCCATTCAACAGATTCTTAAATGGGACTTTGAACGAGTCATCATGGCGCATGGAAGTATTATTGAACAAAATGGTAAATCTCAGTTTAAAGCTGGTTATGAGTGGTTTTTAGAACTATCTTTGTAATGACAAAGCAGTCTCATCTCAAATTTGTATCCGTTTGAGATTTGGTATTTGCTCGCCACCACATCCATAAAGCCAATATACCCATAAACACTATCCCCATAACTCCTTGTAGAGGATTCTGATTTACACCAGTTATCCAATCAGGAACTTGACCCGAATATTCAATTAATCCCCCAACATTAATAATGTAGTAGCCCCAAACTAAACCACCATGCAAACCAATTGGTAAACCCAAGCGTCCCCTCCGCCAGCGCTTTGCCCATACCTGCGTTAACCCCAGCAAGACTAAAGCTGGAAATTGTGGCAATGTCTCAAGAATTGCCTCCAAAGGCTTAATAAAGTGCAAGACCGCAAAGGCCACAGCATTTATCCAAAGTGCCACAGCGAGACTATAATCCCGTTCCAACTCATCCAGCAACCAACCTCGAAATAACAATTCTTCGGCAAAGCCGACACCCAACGAGACTATTAAACCCTCGACAATTATTTTGAGCAAGAAAACCTGCGGTTGTTGCCACACCAGCCAACCGAACAAACTTTGTAGCCCAAACACTAAAATAATGCTAATTATCCCAGTAGCTAAACCACTCAGCAAATCCACAGCGTTTATCTGTGTTATTTCCAAACCATATTGCTTGAGTATCTGGGGTTGCTGATAGACATTTTTCCCCCATAGCTGCAAGAGAAAAATAAATTCTACATATAACACCACCATTGTCAAGATACTTACTAAGTTAGAATCACTGACTAATAAGTAAATTGGTAAAGCAACGGGTAACCATAGCAGCAATAAAGCTGCAACAAAATAACCCAGCCTGATGGGGACAGGGCGTTGGGCTAAACGAAGGAGGTTTATTTTCATGGGAAATTGAGGAAGAGGACAAAATCAAAGTCACAAGTTAGAGGCAATATCTTTGTCCTGTCTTCCTTCGCTAGACAATATTTTTATTTATTCTTCAGGTTCAATTGTGCTGCTTAAACCATGACTTTTTAATGTTTCGCAATAAAACTCAGCGTGTTCTTGCTCACAAGTAATGACTAAAGCCAGACCATTAGTATGGGCTTCCATCATAATGCTCACAGCTTGGGGCTGGGTAAGACTCGACACTGTGGCTAATAGTGACTGCACCACATGCTCCATAGAATTGTAGTCGTCATTATGGATCAAAACGCGATAGCGAGGCGCGAGCTTACGGGACGTGGAACGCTTCTCAATAGTTTCGACTGACACGGCTCTTTGCTCTTTATTCGATGATTTACTACAACAGATTGACACTCCCCGAATTAGAAATTCGGGGATTCTACATTCACAGACTCGCCATTAGACAGCAGGCTTGCGCCAACCGCCCAAGAGGGCAAATCTCCTGTAGCGTAAGTTCCGGTATGCCCTACCGTACTGAGTCCTAGCCTCAAAATATTGATTGCAGCATTGGTATCTCTGTCTTCTACATATCCGCAATGTGGGCAAACATGAGTCCTTGTAGACAAAGATTTCTTCACTTTCTGACCACAGTGAGAACAATTTTGGCTTGTATTCTGGGGTGGCACAGCAACCGTTACTTTCCCATACTTATGACCAAAATATTCTAACCACTGGCGCAAAGTATACCAACCAGCATCACTAATCGATTTAGCGAGATGTCGATTTCTGACTAGCCCTTTAACATTTAAATCTTCATAGGCCACCAAATCATTAGATTGGATAACGGAGTATGCTAATCTCTTGCAATACTCTTTTCGTTGCCTACTTACCCTTAAATGTTTACGGGCATATCTATTTCGAGCTTTGTGGTAATTGTTCGATTGCCGTTGCTTGGCTTTTTTCTTAGCTGCACTAAACTTTTGGGATTTCTTACGGTTAGCACGGTTTAACTGTTTTTCTGACTTGCGGTAGAACTGGGGTGAAGGTTCTACATTGCCTTTGTTATCAGCAATAAAGTATTTCAATCCCAAATCAATGCCAACTATTTGGTTCGTAGGTTGTTTCTCCACTCTCACATCCACATCAACCGCAAATTGAGCATAGTATCCATCAGCACGACGCACCAAACGGACACGCTTAATTTGCTTGATATTGTAGTAATTAAGGTCATAGGTTCCCTTTAATTTTAGGGTTCCAATACCTTTTTTGTCAGAGAGGGTGATGACTTTGCGAGTATCAGAAAGCTTCCATCCAGTTGATTTATATTCAACTGAACGACAATTTTTCTTAAACTTCGGGAAACCCTTTTTACCCTGAACCTTTTTCTTGCAGTTATCGTAAAACCGAGCTATTGCACTCCAGGAACGTTCCGCAGCAGACTGTCTAGCCATTGAGTTCAGTTCATCAGCAAAGGAAAATTCAGCGGCAAGTACCGCACAATATTTATTGAGGTCATACCTACCAATGTTTTTGTTATCCATCCAGTAGCGCAAACACTTATTTTGGATGAACTGGGAAGTACGAATCGCCTCATCAATAGCGCGATACTGCTTGTCTTTACCCTTGACCTTGAACTCGTAAACAATCATGGTTCGACCAATTGACCACAAAGTTATGTTACCACAGTTAACATAAGACGGCTAAATTTATTTAGCGCATTCGCTTATATCCCCCGAATTTCATTCGGGGGTTTTACGCATCACGGCTCATAAAAACCTGACCGCAGGGAAATGCTTTTGGGCTGAGGGAAAAGTCCCAATACCTGACAGGCTTAAGAGTGATAATCTAATTTTAAAGTATTTTTGTGGAAGAATAGCGCATCTTCGCTTCTAAAATAAAAGAAGTTGCAAAGATTCTTTGCTGGCCACTGTCCCAACTGCGTAAACATGAGTCTAAACTTTCAACCAGGACAAATTGTGTCTTTGGACTATAGTGACAGTAATCTGTTGACAGAAGTTATCCAAGTAGTGGTTTCTCGTCAGTTGTGCTGGGTGCGTCCCTTGCTGCTAGTCAGCTTTAGCGAAGAATCTCCACTCGTTACTGATATGCGAGATGCGTCCGATTTGCTTTGGCCTGGACAATTATTTCGACCAGCTTTAGATACAGAAGTAATTAGCCTCTTGAGCCAAGTTTTGGCAAAAGAACCAAAAACTGAGCCTGACTCAGCTGCTAAACTGCAATTTAACCAATTTATCCATCAAATTTGGCAAGCGTATCAACAGGGAGTGGGGGGAGAAGCAGGGGTGCAGGGTGCAGGGGAGAAAAATCTTCCTAGTATCTAGTATTTATTCAGTCCCCAATACCCAGTCCCAAATTAAGCGTAGCGAATACCAGCATCTCTGAGGCGTTGAATGGCTTCGTGCATTCGCGCTTCGGGAATTGTCAGGGCTATTCGGAAAAAGCCTTCGCCGGCTGCACCATAACCATTACCTGGAGGAACCATGATGCCACATTTGTCAAGTAAAAGGGAGACAAATTCTGTTGAGGAATATTTTGGAGGCACAGGGACCCAGACGTAAAGTGTCGCTTTCGGTGGTTCAATTGGCCAGCCCAGAGATTGTAATCCTTGCACGATAATGTCACGCCGCTTTTGGTAACTTGACATTAATGCTTGAAGTTCTGCTTCACTGGTAGAATAAGCTGCGATCGCGGCTTTTTGAATTGCTTTAAATACTCCAGAATCAACGTTGGTTTTCACCTGTCTCAAAGCTTGAATGCCAATGGCGTTACCAACTACAAAGCCAATGCGCCAGCCTGTCATATTATAGGACTTAGACAAACTGTGAAACTCAATGGCGACATCTTTTGCACCCCGAACTTGCAGAACACTCGGCGGTTTGTAGCCATCGTATGCCATTTCTGAGTAAGCATGGTCATGACACAGCAAAATATTATACTGCTTGCAAAAATCTACCAATTCTGCAAAAAATTCTAAACTGGCTAAGGCTCCCGTGGGATTATTAGGATAATTAATCCACAATAATTTGGCCTTACGGGCAATTTCTTCAGGAATCGTATTTAAGTCAGGTAAAAAATTATTTTCTGCCTTCAAAGGCATGGTATATGGTTCACCACCAGCGAAAATCGTGGCAGTCTGATACACAGGATAACCAGGATCTGGGATGAGAGTATAGTCTCCCGCTTCGACAAAAGCTAAGAAGGTGTTGTGTATTGCTTCTTTGGAACCAATGGAAGAGATCACTTCTGTGTCTAGATTTAACCCTGTCACCCCAAATCGGCGTTCCATCCAATCAACTGCCGCCTCCCGAAATTCCTTTGTTCCTTGATAAGGTGGGTAGTTGTGGGTGGAAGTGTCATCAACGGCTTCATGCATGGCCTGAAGAATATGAGCCGGAGTCTGTTTATCTGGATCGCCCAGTGCCAGATTAATAATATCAACTCCCTCCGCCACAAGTTTTTCCCGCTTGCGGTTAATTTCAGCAAACAAATAGGGAGGAATTTTTTCTAAACGTTTAGCGGGCTGCATGGCGGTTTACTACTAACGCAAATTGTGGATGCTCATTAGCACAGTTTACGCCACCCTGGGGAGATAAATCCTAAAGTTCACTCAAATGTACCAGCAATCATATCGTGGCTGCTATCAGCAATGCTATTAATCTATATTTAAGGCTTAATTTTGCTATTTATAGTCAAAAATGGTTTTTAAAGACAATTCAATCTCAGCGACCAAATCCTGATTAATATCCCCAACTAGGTACTAGCTTAATTCGACCAGCATCCATTTCTGCCATTAATAACTCTAAAGCTTCATAATCAACATCAGAAATGTGACCCAATTGAGTTAATTCTGAATTGATTTCATTTTCGATTTCGGGGGTCAATTTTTTAATATCAAGTGCTTTTTCTACCAATTGACGAATAACGTACTTAGTTCTCATAATTAATAAACCAATCATATTTGATAATAATTATCCAAGATAAACCCTGGTATAAAATGTGATCTAAATTCCTGGAATTCCGTGATCTTTATCACTAAAGAATGGGATCAATAATTTGTTGTTCAACATGGTGTGTCAGCCTAGTCAGCATGAAAATAAAGTCTTTGAATCTACATCTGAGACTTGGCTAATTTAGCCGATTTTATGCACTTAGTAACTTTTGTAAACAAAGTTACATTGATTTTCTTTGCTCTCTGGCTGTCTATGTAGATTGTTTTGGAACTGGGTTAGAAAAAAAGTATATATGAATACATTTTACCCTGTATTTATGACAATCTTTAAACAGACCCATGAAAGTAATAAAGATTCAGCAAAGATGCCGGAAAGCTGGTGTCGATATCAGAAAAAACAGTTTATGTTCACAGAAATCTCGGCTTGAAGATTCAATAACTCTAATTAGATTGAGATGTCAATATGCAAATAGGACAGAAGTGTTGAAAAATTAAAGTGAACCTTTAGCACATAATGTGCATTAACAGTCGAAAAGTGAATTTGTGTAAAAGAGTTATAAGTTGCAGCGATAAACTCTACTGAAAGACCTAAATCAATGCTAAGTTAGATTTGATAAGCTGTAATTAAGGTAGCTAGAAGATAGCATAGTGGCTGTTGCAGTTGAAAAATTAATCACATCGGATATTTTAAAGCCAGCACGTTACTTGGGTAACGAACACCTGGCAGTACATAAACCTTGGGATACGGCAACAATACGTTGGGCCTTAACCTACCCAGAAGTATATGAAGTCGGATCTTCCAACTTAGGGCATATCATTCTCTATAACATTTTGAATGCCCAGCCCCAGCAGTTATGCGATCGCTCTTATCTACCAGGTGCTGACCTGGCGGCTAAACTAAGGGCTACTAATACACCCTTGTTTGCCGTAGAATCGCAGCGATCGCTCAGAGAATTTGACATTTTGGGTTTTAGCCTCAGTTACGAACTGGGAGCAACTAATATCCTGGAAATGTTGGATTTGGCGGGAATTCCCCTCACATGGCAAGAAAGAGCCATGGGCGATTATCCGTTAATTTTTGCCGGGGGACAGACAGCAACATCAAATCCTGAACCATACGCCGATTTTTTTGACTTTTTCGCCCTCGGAGATGGGGAAGAACTACTGCCAGAAGTGGGTTTAGTCTTGGCAGAAGGCAAACAAGCAAAACTGAACCGGGAAAATTTGCTCTTGGACTTGGCACAGATACCAGGCGTATATGTTCCTCAGTTTTACAATATGGCCACCGATGGCTCAGTTCATCCTCAGCACCCAGATGTCCCCAAACGGATTTTGCGCCGGGTAGCAACCCCAATCCCCGCTTATTCGATTGGGTTAGTTCCTTACGTGGAAACGGTGCATGACCGCCTGACACTGGAAATTCGCCGAGGCTGTACTCGTGGTTGTCGCTTTTGTCAACCAGGAATGCTGACTCGTCCAGCTAGGGATGTGGAACCAGAGCAGGTGGTAACAGCCATTGAAGCAGGAATGCGGGCGACTGGTTACAATGAGTTTTCGCTGTTATCCCTGAGTTGTTCGGATTATTTATCCTTACCAGCTGTAGGGATGGAAATTAAAAATCGGTTAAAAACCGAAAATATTTCCCTGACTCTTCCCAGTCAACGGGTAGATAGATTTGACGAAAATATTGCCAATATTCTGGGTGGGACGCGCCAAGGTGGACTAACTTTTGCTCCAGAAGCCGGCACCCAAAGAATGCGGGACATTGTAAATAAGGGTTTAACTAATGAAGAATTACTCAGAGGTGTAAAAACTGCCTGGGAACAAGGGTGGGATAAAATCAAGTTATATTTCATGATTGGCTTGCCGGGTGAAACTGATACCGATGTTGTGGGCATTGCAGAAACTGTGAGCTGGCTACAACGAGAGTGTCGGGGTAGAGGTCGAAAACCTTTAAACTTTAACTTGACGATTTCTAACTTTACACCCAAGCCCCATACTCCTTTTCAGTGGCATTCTGTTTCGACTACAGAGTTCAAACGCAAACAAAACCTGCTTAGGCAAGAATTCCGCCGCATCAGGGGTGTCAAGGTGAATTTTACCGATGTCCGCATTTCAGCAATGGAAGATTTTGTGGGCAGAGGCGATCGCACTTTAGGAAAAGTCGTCCGTCGTGCCTGGGAGTTGGGTGCAGGGATGGATTCCTGGTATGAAAATTTAGATGCAGCTTTTGGTGCTTGGGAGTCAGCGATCGCAGAAGCTGGTTTAGATTGGAAATACCGTCAAGTAGAACAGGGCGAGTTGAATCTGTTTAATGTCCAGGAGACAGAAGTTGAGGAAATAACATCTTCTCCCCAGTCCCCCAGTCCCCTACCTTGGGATCATATTGACACCGGCATCGATAAAAAATGGCTCCAGGAAGACTTAAAACGAGCTTTAGAAGCGGCAATAGTACCTGATTGCTCTTTTGAAGGTTGCTCACACTGCGGTGTCTGCGGCACAGATTTCGGACATAATATTGTGATTCCGCCGCCCGCAATCCCAGAATTTGCTGGTAATTTTGTCCCCAATACGACTAAATCCCAAAGACTACGCGTCTGGTTTGGCAAACAAGGGTCAATGGCTTTAGTAAGTCACCTGGATTTAATGCGCCTGTTTGATCGAGTCATCCGCAGAGCAGGTTTACCCATAGCTTTTACTGGTGGATTTCATCCTGGTCCCCGGATTGCGATCGCTAGTGCTTTGGCTCTAGGAGCTACCAGCAGTGGAGAAATTGTGGATTTTGAGTTAACCGAGACGGTGGAAGTTGAGACTTTCCGGCAACAACTCGTTAAGGAACTACCCACAGACATCCCTATATATAATGTTGGTACTATAGATTTAAAAGACCCAGCAGCTAACCAAGTCATGGAGGCGGCAGACTATTTAATTACTGTAGCAACACCCAGAGCGGTAACAGCTGCACAATGGCAAAACTGGATTGATACAATCAAAGCCAAAGATGAACTTTGGTGGGAGAAAACAACTAAATCAGGTAAGCAGACTTTAATAAATCTGCGCTCACGCTTGTTTGAACTGGAATTAGTCGAAACTGAAGCCAGTGTTACAGAGTCTACAGTTGTGTTGCGTTATCTAGGTATTTGTCGCCATGATGGTGTAATATTGCGTCCCGAACAAATCCTGTCCATGCTGGAAATCGTCGCAGGTGGAGAATTTCAACTCCTGCAAATTCACCGCAATCAGCTAGTTTTAGGGGTATAATCCCTGATAGCGGAGCATGGCTGAAAGCCCTAAGGGCAGTTATGCCCTTAGAGCCAGAGGGCAACTTGCTAGTAGTTCTGCCCACACTAGAGCATCATCATGGGAATTGATTCCCTCGATTGCGTTAGAATCAGAGCAAAGAGAATTTTCTGGCGCTGCATTAAATGGACTGGTTCACTCCCGGTAGTAATTGCCGGAGCGAAAGCGAAGACTTGTACTGAGCTTGTCGAAGTATATTAGAGTGTGACTTTTAGGATTGTATCCCAGACAAGGCTTTGCTTTGTTTCGCAACGTCAAAGGCGAAGGCAACACCAAAGGCGAACGACATCAGCGCTCGGCCGAACGGTGGGGCAGATTAAAGAACTCATTCTTTCTATAGCTACTTTGTGAACTAGTAACGTAAAAACAGGCTCGTCGGCAAATATCCCTCTATGCTTTTTAAACAACTGCTGAATACCTAATCCTTAGGTGGTAATGGTGTCGCATCAAAAATCAACCACGGACGGTTGATTTATTTGCTTAAACAATATGCAGGCGTTTGGGAATAATCGAGAGCGTGTAAACGCAGCTTTTTAGTCAATAGCTCTTTAATTTTGAGCAAAGAAGTCACAATTTTTATGATCAGCAGCGCCTTTTGGGGAGTCGCAGGGGCGAAAGGTATAAAAAACCTCGATAGCTCTCGTTGGTGCTGTTAATTTTTGAGGAAATTGAATGCCAAAGCAAATTATCATCGCAGAACAGCATCAAATTGCTGCTGTCTTTTCTGAAGATCAAATACAAGAACTTGTTGTCGCTACTGGACATCACCAAATTGGCGATGTCTACTTAGGTGTAGTAGAAAATGTCTTACCTGGAATAGATGCGGCTTTTGTCAATATCGGCGACCCAGAGCGCAACGGCTTTATTCATGTAACTGATTTGGGTCCGTTGAAGCTGAAGCGCACAGCAGCAGCAATCACAGAACTATTAGCACCACAGCAAAAAGTGTTGGTGCAGGTGATGAAGGAGCCAACTGGGTCAAAGGGCCCAAGGCTCACGGGTAATATCACTTCACCTGGGCGCTATGTAGTACTGATGCCTTATGGTAGGGGTGTAAATTTATCCCGCCGGATTAAAAGTGAAAGTGAGCGCAACCGTTTACGGGCTTTAGCTATTTTGATTAAACCGGCAGGTATGGGTCTGCTGGTGCGGACTGAGGCGGAAGGCAAACCAGAAGAAGCAATTATTGAAGATTTGGAACTGTTGCAAAAGCAATGGGACGCTATTCAGCAAGAAGCACATTCTACCCGCGCACCGGCCCTACTGAATCGAGACGATGACTTTATCCAGCGCGTACTGCGGGATATGTACGGTGCTGATGTGAATCGAATTGTAGTGGATTCCAGTACTGGTTTGAAACGAGTCAAACAGTATTTGCAAAACTGGAGTGGAGGTCAAACACCACAGGGCGTATTGATTGACCATCACCGCGATCGCTCGCCAATTTTAGAATATTTCCGCATCAGTGCAGCAATCAAAGAAGCGCTGAAACCTAGAGTAGACTTACCTTCTGGGGGCTATATTATTATTGAGCCGACCGAAGCCTTAACAGTCGTCGATGTCAACTCTGGTTCCTTCACCCGCTCGGCAACAGCTAGAGAAACAGTTTTGTGGACAAACTGCGAAGCGGCAACAGAAATCGCGCGTCAGTTACGTCTGCGAAATATTGCCGGAGTAATTGTCGTTGACTTCATTGATATGGAATCGCGGCGTGACCAATTGCAAGTTCTAGAACACTTTAATAAGGCACTGAAAGCAGATAAAGCTCGTCCTCAGATTGCCCAACTCACCGAGTTAGGACTGGTAGAACTTACCCGTAAGCGCCAAGGTCAAAATATTTACGAATTGTTTGGTAATACTTGCCCAACCTGTGGTGGTTTGGGACATATTGTGCATTTGCCTGGGGATACAGAACCCCGATTGCCGACAACAGTAGAATTACCAGATCGTTTTGACTTCGGTTACAGTCAGTCCAAGGTATCCTTGCCTCACAAAGAACCACGTCTGCCAACCGGTCGCATTTCAGAACCACGGGAAACAGCTGATACTTTTGGGGAAGTATTCGATGCTGTCTCAGACATGAGGTCTTTGGATTTAATTAATCATCCCAGCTATCAAGAACCCACCGACAAGACTCGTCGTACCCGCATCAGTCGTAATCGTACTGGTATTAATGGCGCAAATGGAAAAGACTTCGGCGTGAGCGCTCAGTCGAATCCGGAAAGTCGGGTGACTCCGCGAACAGTAGGTTTTGACAACGAGCCAGATTTAGACTCGGATACTGAAGCTGAACTTAGGCTTCGCTCAGACCAAGAACTAGGAGAATCCCCATCAGAAATACCTTCTCCCACTATAGGGAAATCGGGTTGGCATGAAAGGGCCGAGCGAACTAAGGTAACGAAGGTAGAGCCGGTTAAACCAGTAGTAGAACCACCGGAAATGAGAAGTGTAGAAATGACCCTAGAGGAACAAGATGTGTTCGCATTGATGGGAGTTTCTCCTTTAGTAAAGTTAGATCAGGAGGTTAAAAGTTCCAAGTCTGTAATTATTAACATTATTGGGCCTGATGCTCTGAGAACTAAAGCAACTGAATCTACTTCAGATTCAACTACTGTCCAAACAGTAAGTAATGAAGTCGATACATCACCAGTGGAGCTAGAACAGAAACCCCTATTAAAAAATACAGGTGCAGCCCTAAGCTCGGAAGAAAAGGCTGATCAGGAAAGTCCAGTCAGCAAAACCTCCACTGGCAACCGTCGCCGCCGTCGTCGTTCTTCTGCTCTAGAGTCAGATTCGGCGACAGCAGAGGATAATTAACTGTCTTATGGTCAAGACAGAGCCAACTGCCGCAAATATTTGTTCATCAGCACTCCCAGACAAGCCGATTTGGCTGGAGTTGACCCTGAGCGTAGTTGAAGGGTCAACTTTATCCGAGACTCCAGGGTTAATTGCAGGCATAGATGAAGTTGGGCGAGGTGCGCTATTTGGTCCTGTGGTGGCGGCGGCGGTGATTTTGCCAGCTTGTGCTTTGCCAAAACTCATAGCAGCTAATATTAAAGACAGTAAAAAGCTGTCTAGTTCTCGGAGAATCCAGCTTGCGGAGCAAATTTGTGGGCTGGCGACAGACTGGAAAATTGGTTTTGCTTCCACGGATGAAATTGATCAAATCAATATTTTGCAGGCCACACTGTTAGCCATGAAGCGGGCTGTACTGAAACTGAAGGTACAGCCTCAGCTATGCTTGGTTGATGGTAATCAGCCGATCAAGGATTTGCTGGTGCCGCAACAAACAATAGTGAAGGGGGACGAGCGATCGCTAACGATTGCAGCTGCTAGTATTGTGGCTAAAGTTTGGCGCGACGACCTGATCATGCGTCTGGCATCAAAATACCCCTTGTATCATCTGGAGCAGAATAAGGGCTATGGCAGCCCAAAGCATTTGGTGGCGTTACAACAACACGGGGCATCACCACTGCATCGCAAATCCTTTCGTCCTTGTCAAATCCAACCGGAGATTATTGATATGTCGGGATCTTAGAGAGACAGTGCGTGTCCTCCGTTGTCGTAACTGCAATTGGTTCAATCAACTTGTAGATGCCCGGAGGATAGTCATACCAGTTTGTAATTCGCCCGCTTTGCTATGCCAATAGCTGGCTTGGCGTAGCCATAGGTTTGACGTAATTAAGAAGCTTGAAATTTCCTCTGGGTTTCTAGAGAGAGCATTTTTAGTTATTGCTTGTTGAAAATTGGTATAACTAATGTTGCACAATACTGGAAAAGTGAAAAATTATTCGGGATTCAGGATTGGCAATTCCGCACTGTCATTATTTAAGGCATTTTCTGACATTTGTGATGTGACCCAGCAGCGATAATCAGTTAAAAGTTGATTGAGCAAGCGTTGTTTAACCGTTATCAGTACACTCTTGAGCAAACCATTGCCAGTGGCTTCTAAAATTGCCTTGGGAGTAAAGGAAAATGGTGGTGGTAAATCTACCTTCACCTCTAAATCGGCTCTTCCTTGCAGGCTAGTAACACTGTTTAGCTGGTGCAGAGACAAATGTCCTTGTAAATTTAAAGCGAAGCGCTGGTTAATATACTCAAAGCCGAGTATTTTACAACCGAGCGATCGCAAGTTGATTGTGCCATTGGATTCTGCCCAAATTCTCAGGTCTACAGTGGGTTGAATACTGAGCGCCAAAAAAGTGAGTGGTCGCATTTTCAAGCGAAATACTTCTTCTGAAAGCTGATGTATCCGACTGCTATCAGCCAAAGCGTTAACTAGACGTTGAGGCTGACGCAAGTAGTATTGAATCGGAATAGGTTGTGGTGGAACATTAATTTTCACAGTTTGGGAGGCAGTAAACTGGGTAGCCATGAATTAAAGAGCCATTATTGTTTCATACTTCTATTATTAATTAAATTATAATTTTATTAATTTTATTTTGAAGCCAACATGATTGAAACCAAAGCTCATTCACGGTAAAAATTTTCTGGCAAAACTGGATTTAATATATTGGAAGATATAAATCACAAAGCAAATTTTTTACGATAATTACTTTCATTGTCTAGTTGAATTGCCAGCTATGACAATAGTTTAGGGAAAAAAGCCTAATTTTGCCGATGCTACAGTCTATAAATTGAAAAAATAATTAAGGACTAAACGCCGTGACGATCTCCATTGCCCATTTAGGACCTCCTGGCACTTACGCAGAACAAGCAACTGTTTTTTATGCCAATTGGCTAGCTAAAGAAACAGATAATAAAGCGATGTTATGTCCCTATTCCAGCATTGCCCAATCACTCCAAGCTGTTGCCAGTGGACAAACCCAGTTAGCTGTTGTACCAGTAGAAAATTCAATTGAAGGCAGTGTAACGATGACAATGGATACACTGTGGCAGTTGGATAATTTACGAATTCAGTTGGCTTTGGTCATGCCCATTGCCCATGCTTTAATTTCCTGTGCTGCTAGTTTAGATAGTATTCAAACTGTTTATTCTCACCCACAAGCTTTAGCGCAATGTCAAGGATGGTTGGGGCAGTTTCTCCCAAATGTGCAGCTAATACCCAGCAATTCGACAACTGAAGCACTAGAACGGCTAGATCAAAACTTAACCACAGCAGCGATCGCATCCAGTAGAGCAGCTCAAATTTATCACCTGCCTATATTAGCTAGTAATATTAACGACTATCCAGAAAACTGTACTCGCTTTTGGGTGGTCAGTCAAAGTCAAGACGATTTAATCAATATATCAGCAAGTGCTAGTCACACCTCCCTAGCCTTCAGTGTGCCAGCAAATTTACCGGGGGCGCTGCTGAAACCGCTACAAGTATTTGCTCAACTAGGGATTAATCTCAGCCGCATTGAATCTCGACCAACAAAGCGATCGCTAGGAGAATACTTGTTTTTTCTGGACTTAGAAGCCGATGTCAAACAAGCACAAATGCAATCTGCTTTGGCACAATTAAGTACTTATGCAGAAATTATCAAGATTTTTGGCAGCTATCATGTCCTACCAATCAGCATTGAAGCGTGACCCGTAATTACGAATTACGAAAGCGTATCGGAGCGGAGCATCGTTAGGAATTACGAATTATTAAAAGTGTCTTTGAGAACAGCACGGGCTGCTAAATGATTACGAGTAGTAGTCAAAATTTCCGCTTCTCTTTCCAGACGAAGCACAGTATCCTGTGTTTCTAGCAATGCCTGCTGCTCTGAGGCCACACCGTAGAGGTTACTTGCCACCCAATAAGAAAGTTCTGTGGGTAGAGCGGGTAATTCTTCGGGCAGTTCCATATTTTGTTCAGTTAACTTGGCTGAGAGACGCACTACATCTCGTAGTAATTGTTCTACCTCAGTAGCCAAAGGACGTAAATCTTTGCTTGGTGGCAGGTCTTCTAACCACTCGACTAAGCCAACACGGTAAGGTTTTTCACGAACATACTCTAAGACACGAAACCTTTGCTGTCCCAACGTCAACATTTTCATGCGGTCATCTGGCATCCGTTGGTAATGAATGATTTCTGCACAGCAACCAACGTTGGCAATTGTACCTTCAACTGGATCGACCATTAACACACCGAACCTGCGATCGCTCTCCAAAATCGTGTTCATCATGATTCTGTAGCGAAATTCAAAGACGTGTAGGGGTAATGGTCTAGTGGGAAATAGAACTACTTCAGGTAACGGGAACAGAGGTAGTTCGCGAACTGCAATTTTAGAAGAAGATGTCATTTTTACCTTGGTATAAATTTAATTTTAAAATTTATTATTATCGGATTTGTCCCGTAGTTTGTTTACATTCTATCATTTGTTTTCCAGGCAATAAAAAGCCCTGAGGTAAATTTCTTCAGGGTTGGGTAAAGATTCATAGCATTGAATTTAACCCATCTCCAGCCATGAAAACATTGCTATCGTTGGTTTTCATCAAAAGCGGACTGAATGTGCGGGTCGCTAGAAACTGACAAATAAAAAAATCATTTGTAGGGTAGGTCACGTTAAGTTGACCCACCCTACAGTTTGTGGGAGTAATTTATTTTTTGGTCTTCCCTTAGTAGAGAAGGGATTAATCGTGTCTTTACATTAGTGTTAATCACCAAGGACTAATGACTAATAACCAATGACTAAATTATAGTTTTACTTCAATGTCCACACCAGAGGGCAAATCTAGCTTCATCAGGGCATCAATAGTTTTAGAAGAAGGCTGATAAATGTCAATAATCCGGCGATGGGTGCGGGTTTCAAAATGTTCCCGAGAATCTTTATCTACGTGAGGCGATCGCAGCACACAGTAGATTTTGCGTTTTGTGGGTAAAGGAATTGGGCCTATGGCTGTAGCGTTAGTTCTGTTTGCTGTGTCTACAATCTTCTCGCAAGATGTGTCTAATAAGCGACGGTCGAAAGCCTGTAAACGAATTCTAATTTTCTGCTGCTGTAGAGTTGCCATTTTTAATTTTCCAGGTTCTGATGAATATTTGTGATTGTTTTGAGAATTTTGTGGGATTCTTGCCTGAGCGGCCAGATTTTTGTAAACCGTAATTATACATAATCCCTGACGGAAGAGAAAGGAGCAGAGAGGAATTCTACCATCTCTGCTCCTTTGTTATCGGACAAAAAGGTATTACTTCAGAATTTTAGAAACCACACCAGCACCAATGGTGCGGCCACCTTCACGAATTGCGAAGCGCATTCCTTGCTCAATCGCGATCGCGTTGATCAGTTCTACTGTCATTTTGATGCGATCGCCTGGCATCACCATTTCTGCTTCACTACCATCATCGGAAGTAAAGGCTTTGATTGTACCAGTTACATCGGTTGTCCGCACGTAAAACTGAGGGCGGTAGCCGGCGAAAAATGGTGTTTTCCGACCACCTTCTTTATCGGTCAAAACGTACACTTCACCTTCAAATTGAGTGTGAGGAGTAATGGAACCTGGTTTGGCAATTACCATACCACGTTCAATATCAGCCTTCTGGATACCACGCAGGAGTACACCAGCGTTATCTCCCGCCATACCTTCTTCGAGACTCTTCTTGAACATCTCGATACCAGTAACGGTGGTGTTGCGAGTGTCTCTAATGCCCACTAGTTCAACGTTATCACCGACCTTGACCTTACCACGTTCAATCCGACCGGTAGCAACAGTACCACGACCTGTGATGGAGAACACGTCTTCCACAGCCATCAGGAAGGGCTTATCTACAGCCCGATCAGGAGTAGGAATGTAGGAATCTACTGCTTCCATGAGAGCGTAGATTTTGTCTACCCAGGGATCTTCACCCTTTTGAACTTTGGGGTTAGCAGTCATTGCTTCGAGTGCTTTGAGACCAGAGCCTGTAACGATGGGGATGTCATCCCCAGGAAAATCGTAGCTAGATAATAGCTCACGGACTTCCAATTCCACCAACTCTAGTAGTTCTGCGTCGTCTACCATATCTTCCTTGTTCAGGAAGACAACTAGACTGGGAACACCTACTTGCTTTGCCAGCAGGATATGTTCACGGGTTTGGGGCATGGGGCCATCAGCAGCCGAAACCACGAGGATACCACCATCCATTTGAGCCGCACCAGTGATCATGTTTTTCACATAATCAGCGTGTCCTGGACAATCTACGTGAGCATAGTGCCGCTCGCCGGTTTCATACTCAACGTGAGCCGTATTGATGGTAATACCCCGCGCCTTTTCTTCTGGGGCGTTATCAATTTGAGCGTAGCCTTTACCTGTAGCTTGACCCATAGCGGCCAGAGTCATGGTAATGGCTGCTGTTAAAGTAGTTTTACCATGATCAACGTGGCCAACTGTACCGATATTAACGTGGGGTTTAGTCCTTTCAAACTTTGCGCGTGCCATGAATGCTCGTTTCCTTTTTTAATTAAGCGTTCCCTTTGCTTTTCGCTATGATTGCTTCAGCCACGTTGCGGGGTACTTCTTCGTAGCGGCTAAATTCCATTGAGAAGATGCCCCGACCTTGGGTCTTTGAGCGGATATCAGTAGCGTAACCAAACATTTCTGCCAATGGGACTTTAGCAGTTACTTTGGCAATTCCATCATCAGATCCCATACCCTCAATTTGCCCACGACGGGAATTAAGGTCGCCCATTACATCCCCAAGGTAGTTTTCGGGAACTTCAACCTCAACTTTCATCATAGGTTCTAAAAGTACAGGTGAAGCTTTCAACACTGCCTCTTTCATTGCCATTGAGCCAGCAATTTTGAAAGCCATTTCTGAAGAGTCTACATCGTGGTATGACCCATCAATCAAAGTTGCTTTGACATCAATCAATGGGTATCCAGCCAAAATACCGGATTCGCAACTTTCCTTCATTCCTTGTTCTGCGGGGCTAATGTACTCTTTGGGTACAGTACCGCCGACAATCTTAGAAACAAATTCAAAGCCCGTACCGGGTTCGCCTGGTTCCAAATTGATCACAACGTGACCATATTGACCTTTACCACCACTTTGGCGAATGAATTTCCCTTCAATTTTGGTGACTTGTTTACGAATTGTTTCGCGGTAAGCTACTTGCGGCGCACCGACATTCGCTTCTACTTTGAATTCTCGTAACATCCGGTCTACCAGAATTTCCAGGTGTAGCTCTCCCATACCGGCAATCACGGTTTGATTGGTTTCCGCATCAACATGGACGCGGAAGGTGGGGTCTTCTTCTGAAAGAGATTGCAGAGCTTTGGAGAGCTTGTCCATGTCATTCTTGGTTTTGGGTTCAACCGCTACCGAGATAACAGGCTCAGGAATGAATAGAGATTCCAGAATTACTGGTGAACCTTCATCGGTGATGGTATCACCTGTCAAGGTATCTTTTAGCCCCAATGCTGCTCCCAAATCGCCAGCCCGCATTTCGTCCACGTCCATGCGTTCATCTGCTTTCAAAATCACCAGACGGGAAATGCGCTCTTTCTTGTTCTTGGTAGCGTTGAGAACGTAGCTACCTTTTTTCAGAACACCAGAATAAACACGAACAAAGGTGAGACGACCGTAGGGGTCAGCCATAATTTTGAATGCTAGAGCTGATAGCGGTTCATTGTCATCAGCTTTGCGCTCAATAGTCTCACCATTTGGTAATGTACCTTGGATTGCTGGTACTTCAGTTGGTGCTGGTAGATAATCTACCACCGCATCCAGCATCAACTGCACGCCTTTGTTTTTAAATGCCGAGCCGCAAAGTACTGGCACAATCTTATTCGCAATTGTACCTTTACGCAGGGCAGTCAAAATTTCCTCTTCTGTAAGTTCTTCTCCCTCGAAGTACTTATTCATCAGAACGTCGTTGGTTTCAGCCACAGCTTCTATGAGCTTGGTGCGGTATTCATCTGCCTTGGCTTGCATGTCGACGGGGATATCTGTTTCTTCGATATCTGTTCCCTGGTCGTTGTTGTAAATATAGGCACGCTTACGTACCAAATCAACGATTCCACCAAATTCAGTTTCACTACCAATTGGCAGTTGAATGGCAATGGCATTAGCTCGCAGGCGATCGCACATTTGATCGTGAACTCTATAGAAGTTCGCGCCTGTGCGGTCCATTTTGTTGATGAAGGCGATTCGAGGCACTTTGTAGCGGTCTGCTTGTCGCCACACTGTTTCCGACTGTGGTTGCACGCCACCTACTGAACAAAATACCGCGATTACGCCATCTAAAACGCGCATGGAACGTTCCACTTCAATTGTGAAGTCAACGTGTCCTGGAGTATCGATAATGTTAATTTGATGATCTTTCCAACTGGTGGTGATCGCAGCAGCGGTAATGGTAATTCCCCGCTCACGCTCCTGAGCCATCCAGTCGGTGACGGCAGTTCCTTCATGAACTTCGCCAATTTTATGAATTATGCCAGAGTAAAACAATATTCTCTCGGTTGTCGTTGTCTTGCCCGCATCTATATGCGCCGCAATACCGATATTGCGTACTCTCTCTAGCGGGATCGTACGTGCCACAGAAGCCTCCTATTATAGTTTTTGCTTCATGATATCTTGTATATTACTCTTTGTTAAGATTCTATACTTCTACGGAAAACCGTCTTTGTTCTGTGAGTATGCGATATATCGCTTTTATATCCACGATATACCGCTACTTTTCTTAGTAACGATAGTGTGCAAAAGCTTTGTTAGCTTCTGCCATCCGGTGTGTTTCTTCGCGCTTACGAATTGCATTTCCGGTTTCGTTGGCAGCATCCATTAACTCATTCGCTAATTTACTTGCCATTGTGCGACCAGGCCTAGACCTAGAAAAATTTACTAGCCAGCGCAAGGCTAGAGTCGTACCTCGGTCTGTGCGAACTTCCATCGGTACTTGGTAGGTGGCTCCACCAACACGTCGAGCCTTTACTTCTACCAAAGGTGTAGCGTTTCGTACTGCTCTTTCAAAGGTTTCCAAAGGAGCAGCACCAGTGCGTTCTTCAATAGTTTTCATGGCATCATAAACCAGCCTTGCAGCCAGTGATTTCTTTCCATGACGCATCACTCGCCGGATTATCATGCTTACCAGGCGACTGTTATATACGGAATCAGGCGGAACTGGACGCCTTTGAATAACACCACGACGAGACATACTTTACCTTTAATTCGGATTTGGCAACGAAATTATATGCTATCAGACACTGGATATATGAGCGGAGAAAGCCGCCGTTCAAACTTTGTCTTTTTTTCTCTACAGTTGCAGCGAGACTGACCGATTAATTTGCTCACTACAACCAGAGAAGGCGACAACATCATAAATTTTAATATTTAGATGCAACCGCTGCGATGCCTAGATTGGCAAGCTACGCTTTGCTGGATACTGCTTAAAATTACCTACTTCTGCCAGCTCCATCAGGCTTGAGCGAGATTTCTGTAAATAACAAGCAGCGCTAATTTGTTTCTCGGCGCTTTCCACCGAAGAATTTAATCGTCATCCAATAGGATTAATCGCCTATTTCCTATTTTTTCGCTTCTTTCGGGCGCTTGGTTCCATACTTGGAACGCCCTTGCTTGCGGTCTTTGACTCCAGCTGTATCTAAGGTGCCACGTATGATGTGATATCTTACACCTGGTAAGTCCTTCACCCGACCGCCACGAATCATGACTACTGAGTGTTCTTGCAAGTTGTGACCGATACCTGGAATATAAGCTGTGACTTCAAATCCAGATGTAAGTCTTACCCTTGCTACTTTACGTAGAGCTGAGTTAGGCTTTTTAGGTGTGGTAGTGTATACTCTGACACAAACGCCCCGACGTTGTGGGCATTGCTTCAGAGCCGGAGATTTCGTTTTCTGACGCGCTTTTTCGCGTTCAGTACGGATGAGTTGCTGTATTGTTGGCATGAGTTACAGCGCGTAAAGCTGCTTAGAGGTCTAAGTTTTAACAAATCCTGATTATATCTTTTTTTTGGCTTTTATGTCAAACTTATTATTTTTCTTAGTTAAACATGATTCTGTGTAGCAATGGAGAAAGAATTACCACAGCCACAGGTAGCGATCGCTTGAGGGTTGTGGAAGCGAAAACCCCCACCCATTAAATCTTCTGAATAATCCAATGCCAACCCATTTAAAGAATTTAAGCTTTCGTTATCTACAACAACTTTAATACCGCTTAAGTCAAAGACGCGATCATCAGTTTTTACGGTTTCATCAAAAGACATATCATAAAACCAACCCGAACAGCCGCCCAGCTTAATTGTTAATCTCAACAAAGCATTTGGTTGCTGTTTCAGCTGTAATCGCCTAATTTCACTTATGGCTGCTGGACTCAGGTGAATCATGGAATTAGTTTTGGCAATAAAAAACCCCATCTTAAACATTACAGACGGGTGAAGTACAAAAATCACACGTTAACAAAAAATCTGTTCTTGATTTTTTCTGGATTAGGTATGAGCCTATGCTTGACTAGGCAATCGGAATCCTGTCTGTTTATTGGTAGATCATTATTATTACATAAAAGTAGGTTGAAAGTCCCGTGTTTTTAAGCCGGGGATGAAAACCACAATGCAGAATTTATCCGGCTATAGTATGTACGTGCGCTTCCAGGAGGAATAACCGCAGACACAAAGCACTGACCTAGTACGGAGGAATCCCGGCATATAAGTCACTACTGCAATATGCAGCAAGCTCATATCACTGCAAACAATGGCAGGTCAGGGAGTGTTCCACAACTTTCGGCAAGTGCGGACTCGCGAATAAGGCACAAAACGTTAGGAAACAAAAGTAGAGCCACAAGCAGATTAGTCCTGTTCAAGGGTTGGAGGACGGATTTGACCCCGTTACTCGTAAGAGACAAAACTGAAAAGTGGAAAGACACGGCTGAAGCCGGTCTTGAAACAACAGCTTGAATCTCTGTGTCTTTAGACCGGAGAGAGGTCAATGAGTGCTAGTCCCCACCTATATTTAGGTAGGGACAGAATATGTAAGGGAGTAAACTCACGGCAAGCTTAGTCCTAAAAGCTACGCTTACAGCATAGACTCCCTAAGGTTAGGGGAGCAGGGATCTGGGGGAGTGCAATCACTTCGCACTCCCAGCGGCTTAACTCTCTTTCCTCTTCTTTGACAGTAGTGATTTCAGACAGTTTGCAGAAATAGTCAGTATATTACTTCTTAAGTATTACAACCTGATCAGCCCTGCTGTGGTGTTAAACCTTGGTACGGGCATAGTCATCTTGGTAGCGAATAATATCATCTTCACCTAAGTATTCGCCATTTTGCACTTCAATTAAGACTAAAGGAATCACACCAGGATTCTCTAGACGATGAGATGTACATTGGGGGACATAGGTTGACTCATTGTTGCTAAGTAGTACTTCTTGCTCGCCACAAACGACCTTAGCTGTACCACATACAACAATCCAGTGTTCGCTGCGGTGATGGTGCATTTGCAGACTGAGGCGGTGTCCAGGCTTAACTTCGATCCGTTTAATTTTATATCCGCGCCCTTCTTCCAAAACTGTAAAAGAACCCCAAGGACGCAGCTCAGTTGCAGCAACGCCTTGATTAGCGATCGCGACAGGTAGAGGCAGAGTGTTAGTTTGTGTGGTTTCTTGAAGTTGAGCCATAGTTACCTCATTGGTCGACATAACAAACCGTCTTTACTCTTAACCATTAATGGAAAATTTTGTTGTGGTTTTGCAACCGTAAAACTGATGAATTTAGTTGCACCTTGCTAAACATAGCAAAATTCAACTTAAAGGTGTAAAGGATTACTGCCAAAAGCGCGGTTTCTATACCAAGTCTTCATCCAACAAATGGCAGCTTATTCTTAACTTTAAAAAAGGATTAGTCATTGACCCTGGGCGTAGCCAAAGGGTAAATCATTGGTCATGGGAAAGTTTATTCTCCCCGGCTTGCTACTTCTCACTCCCTGATTACTGTGGTTGTAAGAAAACTCCAATGCCGTTGTGTACACGTGCAGCAGTATTTGGGGAACGGTCGAGTAGTTGTCCTCCCAAATAAAGGCTAGTTGAACTACCACCGTCTAAATTCAGGGCGTTCACACAACCAATATTTTTCATTAATTGAGCGTGTTCCGCTAAGGTTGGCCCTAGCCCGCCAGCACGACTGTGTACAGCCGCAATTATTAAAGAGCCACTGGCTGTTGTGCAAACACCACTGCGAATAGCTTTTTGGGTACTAAAAGCTTTACTGAAGTTTTCGCCTTCAGCATCAAGGACAATTTGATTGTTTTGTACTAACAGTGGTCCGGCTCCCATGATGTGGGGATAGCGGTTAAAGTTAGCCGAATTAGTGCTGCTAGTAATGCTGACTGCTGTGCCAATAGGCAATTGTGATGCAGTATTAGTAGCATTGGCACGTAACGTTAAGAGGTAGCCATCCTGGGGAATGGGAACGGCTTTTTCACCAGCTTTTCCACCTGCTACCTGATTTGTCACTCGGTCTTTTTGGACAACCAGGAGGATTTCGTTGTCTGTTAAAGGAGTGTAGCTATTTCCCCAGGTTGGGGTATAACGAGCTATACCACTCTGAACGTAGCCACTATTGAGAAACAGAATTGGCAATCTCTGATTATTAGGAGCGATTAAAGTTTCTTGTAAGGTAAGACGGCCTAAGTAAAATTGCCCAGAATCGTTCCAAGCGATCGCTCCCCGGTTGAGAATTGGCCCTGATAACCACTGATTATCCCGACGAATTGCCCCCAAAGGTAATCTATTATTGCGGTTGAAATAACCAGCGTTGATTGCTGCTACAGCTGAAGACTGCTGTGCTATTTGAATAAGCGGTGCAGTACCCGTCTGAGTGTTGGCTTCTGTCCCAATAATGGGTTTTAAAGTTAGCCCGGCTTGGCGAGGATTAATATCTAACCAAACGACAGGAAAGCGTTCTGTACCTAAATTGACGAATTGCTGTCGCCAGCGCAATCCCGAAGCCCAAGTAATATCTCGTTGTACCAAGGCATCGGGACGAAGGTCAATTACCAAGCGATTAGGGTCTGCTAAGGTCATGACCTGGGGAGTCATACCAAAAGGCACTCTCAGACTAATAATTGTGCGGTTGTTGACTACCTCTAATTGTCTAATTAGTGGTTCTGGAGTTGCTTGTGCAGGTAATTGTGGGGGTGAAGTTAGCGGCGCGTATTGTTGGATTAAAGCAGGGTCGGCTGTACCTTCTATTACCACTACCCACTCTCTATCGGGTGGTGTGGTTGATTGGGCGGTGGGAATGGCAGGGTCAATAGTTATGGGTAAGCCTTGGGAAAGTTGCCAAGGTACTGGGCGATCTAAATCTAAGACAATGCGAGCTGACACGAAAGGAGGATGACTTACGCCTGACGGTTGCTGACTCTGACGAATATCTTTTACTTGCGCTGGTGGAATAGCGATCGCCAAAATATTACCATTGGCTTGCAACTGCCAACTTGCTGTTTGGGCAAAATTAGTAATATCAAGATAGCGATACCCTTTTAGCAGCCTTGTGGCTAAAACCAGTGGCTGGTTAACTGATGAAAACCACTCTATTGGTTGTCTGGCTGCACTGCTGCTGCTTAAAAAATCTACTCCCATGAACTGCCTAAAAGCCCCATCGCTCAGATGAGTTCTTACCTGACCGTTTGTTCCGGGTTGCTGCAACCAAGCCCCTGACAAAGTACGACCATTGAGGGTAATTTGGTTACCAGAAGCTAATGCTGCGGCAGTCGAGGGGCGTGACTGCACAATCAACTCTGGAGTGGGTTTGGTATTAGTCGCGGATACCTGGGCGCTAGGAGCATGAGTAGTAGCAGATAAGCACAAGATAATAATTGCCGCGATTGCTGGTGCTATAGTCCGAAACAACTTTTGATTAGCCTTTTTGGCTACAGCACTGTGATGTTTTCTGCGGCGGCGATTAAACATTTTTATCATAATTTACCAGATACTTTTGAAAACTATAGTCGTAGTCTCGTAGGTTAGGACAGTTTTGATTGTTCAGAGCAATGAATGAAGCAACTGGTTTTATACGCTGCTCAAACCCCGCTTTCCTCTCAGCGCACCATGTCACACCACGTTCTTGTGCAGACGCAATTTATCGCGTCTGAGTCTCAGCACTCAGTTAACTAATTGTGAGGAAATCTTAAAAAATAGTGATTTAACTTTTGACTAAATATGATAATCTATATATTGGCTCTCTATCTCTTGTAAAATTTAAAAAGTAATCATACCACTAAAAGCACTGTTACTAAGTGTTTTAACTATCACTGGTTTCAGTCGGACTACATACAGTAGTTTTAGTGCTTCAAACTGGGTGAGAATATTTAACTAATCCTCACCGATGGTTGCTATTTAAGTGAGGTCTCTCTTGTAGCGATACAGATCACATGATCAGCAAAGAATAAACATATACAACAACAGATATTTCTAGAAATTGTCAAATGGGTATGTTGTGTAATACGCTGATTTTGTGCATGAATCAGGATTATTTTTGCATTTAAAATTAAGTTGTGTTATTGGTAAGCCAAACACGTTTTACTTGAAAGCTAATCTTAATTTGAGAACAGGGAATTGGGCAAAAAAGTAGCTATGGCTTTACGCCAAGCTGTGCTGTCACGATATCAATAAAGAGTTGTGAGAGCAAAGGTAACTTGTATAACACATAATTACCTCATAAACTATAAAAAAATACCGAAATTATTTTAACCCGGTTAAAGAAGAAAAGAAACCCGAAGTTAAAATTTTTTTCCCTAAAATTCGGTTATTTATGTATTTTTCAGGGAACCAACTTTAGTGCTTCGGCTATGCTCCCTTCGGCGACGCTCAGGGCTAGCAAATTTTTCTCACAAACACTGGGAAGATTTGTGACTAACCATCTCAGGAACAGGCTATGAAAGATAAAGCGATGCATC
>REBL01000215.1 GCA_007692755.1 Nodularia sp. (in: cyanobacteria)
CAAGGAGTGTCTTTGTGTTGGCAGGGTAGGCTTAACGCCTAACAGCGCCAGCCATCCAAAGAGTAGAAAAGCAGTTAGTTTGCACTCTACTCTTTTGTTATACTTCCTACTGTACAACGATGGTAGTAAAGTTTACTTACTATTCATCGAATATTCATCAAATTTTATGCTACTCTCATTTTTCTTCATAAAGTCTAGATTTATATCTTAAGATAGCTGACGAAAATATACAAGTAAGTAAAGGATACTTTGCTAGTACATATGTATCTGTGCTAAAGGCTGCTAATGAACAAATATATAGCAATTAAGAGGTTAATATACAGTTATTTATTGTATACGGTAAGTATTTATACTTCTAATGGTAAATTTCAAAGCATAGAAACTAGAGAATTTCCTCTATATAAAGGTAGAGACAATAGTCGAGTGTTATATATCTCCGGTGTAGCCTTACGGTTAGCAAAATCTCATAATCAAATAATTATGGAGATAGCCAGTGGTATCGCCTCTCACTTATCAGCAATCCGTGGCGACGTTTTTAGTGTGCGAATAGTTCCCCCAGGGTGGATTTATTTAGAATTAACTCATTCACTTTTAGCTACTTGGTTGCAAAGCCTCGTAGTTACGAATGTAAGAGGATATGGGGAAATGGGAACCAGAAAAGTTACTATCCAAAATTCGTCTCGCTTGTTTGCTATTCAATATGCTCATGCACGCTGCTACTCGTTGGCGCTGCTAGCTCACCGGGAAGGATTGATTCAACTTCGAGAACCTATGCCATATATAAGTGAAAACTCTACCTTGCATCATTTGGTGTCAACAGAGCAAATACCTTGGCTTAACGATGAGCAAAAACTCCGCCTCAGTCACCCAGCCGAGGGTCGTCTCATTGCTGAGTTAGTACAAGTGACAGACAATTTAGAATGTCCTGATTTGTGTGGTGCGGTGAACTGGGAAAAAGTGGCATTGGATTTAAGTCAAGCTTTTGAGGCTTTCTGGTGTCAGTGCCGTATTTGGGGCAAGGTAAAAATTTCTTCCCCAGAACTAGCCCAAGCCAGACTGGGATTAGTCATAGCGACTCAATCTGTGTTGAAGTGTTTATTGGTAGACAAATTGGGTGCTTTTGCTCCTTTAGAGTTATAAATACATGAGTTACCGAAAAACTGGGTTTAAGAAGGAAAAAATCACAACTTTTCTCGTAAGTATTGACTCATTTCATCACCTCGGCTATATTATCAGTTGTGTGAGGAGCGAACCAGCGAAGGCACCGAGACGAAACACGGCCAGTCGTCGGTGTCTTTTCTGATTTCATAGAAATATACGGTATGGGGGAAACCCAGTGTCTTTAGACCTGAGAGGGAAGCGACACGAGCGACTAAAGTAGCTGTGGTCTTCTCTATGGTAGATAGAAAGAATACTTTACTAAAGTAAAAATTTCTCAATAGTATTTGCAACTCCATCTTTGTCTACACTGGGAGCTATCCATTGAGCGATCGCTTGCACACCTGCTGGAGCATTACCCATCGCTACACCAATGCCAGCATATTGCAGCATTTCAAAATCATTAAAGTTATCACCAATAGTCATAACATTGCTGCTTTCTAAGCCTAGCAATTCTTCCGCTATATAGCGCACAGCCGTTCCCTTATTCACTAAGGGATTAGTGGCTTCAAAAAAGGTCGCCACAGATGTTGTCAGATAAAGTTCAGCTGGTGTGTATTGGCGGCGCAAGTTCCCCAATAATTCGTTGATCACTTCTGTATCGTCGCACAAAGCTAATATTTTTGTGGGTTCATTGGTGAGGACTCGGCGCAAATCACCCACTGGAATCGGGGTAATACCAGAACGTTCGGCATAAATTTGACTTTCTTGGCTCAAATCCCGTACGTAAAGCTGATCATTGATATAAAAGTGGACAGATAACAGCGATCGCAGATGCGGCTGTTCAAAATAGTCTAGTAGTTGGTGCGCCATGTCTGTGGGAACAGACCAATGGCGATGAATTTTCTGATTAGCTGGGTCTTGAATCCAAGCTCCCTGATAAGCTGATAATGGTAGTACAGAGTTAACTTCTTCGTGGAAGCGTAAAGCGGAACAATACATTCTACCAGTTGCGATCGCCACCTGAATTCCTTTAGCCTGCACTGCGGCGATCGCCTGCTTTACAGGTTCGCTGACTGTGTTAGATGCTCCAGAAATCGTGCCATCTATATCTAGAACCAATAATTTAATGTTTTGTGCCGCTATAGCCAAGTCAGCCGCAGATGCTTTTTCCATAAATTCCCCAGGTTTGAACTCCCAGTATGAGGTTAGCAGTCTCTAGGAGGCAGTGGGGAGTACTTAGGCTAAAATTTGTAGAAATTCAAAATAGAAGCCAGAAATTTTGAATGTGCAATGGTTTTATAAATTGCCCCTATGGGACAGCAGCTTGTCGTCTATTTACAAGCTGCAACGGTTTTTATTTATGCTAATCGACACAAAAAAAACCGATTTTGTTAAAAACCGATTTTTTTTATAATTAATTTAAGAATTAAATACCAGCAGCCATTTGACCAGATCAACAGACAAACACCAACTGCTGAAAAGCTATACTTTTGTAAGTATAACTTGCGACAATACCAAAAAATACCAACTCTCAATTAGTTAAACACTATTCACCAAGGTCTAGGAATGGGAAATCTTAAACCAGCTTTTTTTGCGTTGTGACAACACACCAATGCCGGCAAATAGACCAATTCCTAGAAGAGCAGAGGGTTCAGGAACAGTCTTCAACTCATCATAGTTATATGTAACTTTGAGATTTGCTTTGGCTAAGGTAGTCACAAAAGATGCCATGTTGCCTGAACCAATCACATTTGATTCAGCTTTAGCTGACAAGAAAAAGTCTAAGTAGCCTGTACCAGTGAATACTGCTAAATCTGCGGCATCAGTAAAGGTTATGGTAGGTATAGGCTCTTTAGCCGTCAGTCCTTCTACAGTCCTGCCAGAAGTTCCATCAAAATCACGTATACCGTCAAAGGCAGTAACTTCATAGGTTTGATCACTCTTTGGATTAATGGGGAAGAAATCTGATAAATCTACATCGCTACTAGTTAAGTCGATCTCCGCACCTAATTTAACCGTCACTGTAAGCGCGCCATCACCAGTATTTTCAAATCCGGCATCTCCAGTCACATCACCGGTGAAATCTAAATAGACGCTATTAAGTGTACCCAGTGATGAGTCAAACTTTTCGATCCTCAGAAGTTTATCGGTGAAGTTTGTATGTGCGAACTCTGTAGACGCCGTACGGGTGAATGAAGCTGCATTAGCAACTCCTGCTGTTAGCATTACCCCTGCCAAGGTTGTGGCAGCAGCTAGAGAATTGAGTAGTTTAGTTGTCATAGAATAGTGATTTTCTCAGACGAGCGATTGCATGATTACTTACTTATTTTTAACTCTAAAGTTAAACTTGTAGTCATGATAAATATACGTAAATTTGTATAAAGCTTTGATTGTGAAATGAGTGTAGCAAGTACACCTTTGAAAATTTATATAAAGTTTCAGTAAAACAAGTCATAGCCTACCATTCATAGCGAATCATTAGAAGATAAACCTAGTTTTTACTGAGTTTTGAAAGTTTTAATTTTACTTAAAATAGCTTCCCAAATTTCTGGAATCAAAATCAAGATACCATAATAACTTGGCAAGTGCGATGCTATTTATACGGAATATACCTCTTCGACAAAGAATGTAGATGCCTTCTCTGTAACGTCTGTACAAGGATATTGGCAAAAGTATATTTAAATTGGGTCGATGTCTGATGCAGAATTAATTAAAAGTTTCAGAATATCGGTATCTTGGAGATATCAAGATTCTCGCGTCTCGCGAATAATTTCGATATGCTGTGGCTAAAATAGGGTTATGTCTCAAACTTTCGATGCTGTCACCGTCACACGTCCCACCTTCATCCTTGTCGATGGACACTCCCTGGCGTTTCGTTCTTACTTTGCTTTCGCCAAAGGACGAGATGGGGGACTACGTACTAATACGGGCATTCCTACTAGCGTATGTTTTGGCTTTCTCAAATGTCTGCTAGAAGTCATGGCTACACAACAGCCACAAGCAATGGCGATCGCTTTTGATTTGGGTTTGCCAACTTTTCGCCATGAAGCTGACGATACTTATAAAGCTGATCGTCCAGGAACACCAGAAGACTTTGTTCCTGATTTGAAAAATCTCCAAGAATTGCTGTCAGGCTTTAACTTACCAATTTTTACGGCTCCTGGTTATGAAGCCGATGATGTCTTAGGAACCTTAGCACAAAAAGCCACTGCCGCAGGGTATAAAGTCAAGATTTTAACAGGCGATCGCGATTTATTTCAACTCATCGACCCTGATCAAGAAATCACCGTTCTAAATTTTAGTCCAGATGCTCTCAAACGCTCCACAAACAGCATCACTGAATTTAGTACAGAAGAAGTTAAAGCAAAATTGGGTGTATTACCGACACAAATTGTTGATTATAAAGCCCTCTGTGGTGATAAATCAGATAATATTCCTGGTGTCAGGGGAATTGGCGAAAAAACAGCAGTACAGCTACTTAGTACCTATGGTTCTCTTGAACAGGTTTATGCGGCGCTAGATGAAATTAAAGGCGCAACTCAAAAAAAATTAGTCACAGGTAGAGAAGACGCTCAAAAATCGCAATACTTAGCCAAAATTGTTGTAGACGTTCCCCTAGAAATTAATTTAGAAGAATGTAAATTAACCGGATTTGATACCAACGTTCTCACACCTATTTTAGAAAAGTTAGAATTCAATCGTTTTTTGGGCAAAATCGACGAACTTCAACAACGTTTTGGGGGAGAAATTGCTGAAACATCAACAGTCACAACCAAAACAGCCTCCAGCAATGATGAAGATGATGATCTCTGGTTTTTCAGTGCTGCTGACACAGCCGCAGTACCACAGCAACCCGATTCACCAGTTAAACCACAGATTATCAACTCCCCGGAAAAACTCAGTGAATTAGTGAAAATACTGCTAGCATTCACTAATCCAGCCATACCCGTAGCTTGGGATACGGAAACCACTGATTTAGAACCACGGAATGCTACTTTAGTAGGAATTGGTTGCTGTTGGGGAACAAAACCAGATGAATCTGCTTATATTCCTTTGGCTCATAAATTTGGGGAAAATTTGAGTCAAGATGTGGTTCTAGAAGCACTCAGTCCAATTCTCACCAGTGCGGATTATCCCAAAACTTTCCAAAATAGCAAATTTGACCGCTTAGTTTTCCGCTGTCAAGGAATTAAGCTGGCGGGAATTGTATTTGATACCATGTTAGCCAGTTATGTTCTCAATCCAGATACTCCCCACAATCTGAATGATATATCACTGCGTTATTTAGGTTTAATTCTCAAAAGTTATGAAGATTTAGTTCCCAAAGGACAAACCATTGCTGACATCAGTATTGCATCTGTGGGATATTATTGCTGTTTGCAAGTCCACGCCACATTTCAACTTGTGCAGAAATTAAGTGAGGAACTAGAAAAATTTCCCGCTTTGCATAAATTATTAGTAGAAGTAGAACAGCCGCTAGAACAAGTTTTAGCGGAGATGGAATATACTGGCGTTTCCATTAATTCAGCTTATTTGCACGAACTATCGCAGCAGTTAGAGATAGATTTAGCCAAGTTGCAGGAAACAGCAATTGCAATAGCTGGAGAAACATTTAACTTAGGTTCTCCTAAACAATTGAGCCTGATATTGTTTGAAAAATTAGGATTAAGTACCAAATATTCCCGTAAGATTCAAACTGGTTACTCTACAGATGCGGCGACATTAGAAAAACTCCAAGAAGTTGATCAAACAGGGTTTGTTGATGCCATTATTGAGTACCGGACTTTATCTAAATTAAAGTCTACTTATGTAGATGCATTACCAGCATTAGTCCGTTCAGATACTCAGCGAGTCCATACTAATTTTAACCAAACAGTAACAGCTACAGGTAGGTTATCTTCATCTAGTCCTAACTTGCAAAATATCCCCATTCGCACAGCTTTTAGTCGTCAGATTCGTAAAGCATTTTTACCCAAATCAGGATACTTAATGGCTGCGGCTGATTACTCACAAATAGAGTTGCGAATTTTAGCTCATTTAAGTCAAGAGCCGATATTATTACAAGCATATCAGCAAAATGAAGACATTCACACCGTAACAGCCCGTTTGGTATTTGAAAAATCAGATATTACATCAGATGAACGCAGAATAGCCAAGACTATCAATTTTGGTGTGATTTATGGTATGGGTTCGTTGAAGTTTTCCCGTTCTACGGGAATAGATAAAACTATTGCTAACGAGTTTATTAAGCGATTTAATGAACGTTACCCGCAAGTTTTTGCATATTTGGAAGGGGTAAAAAAACAAGCGATCGCTCAAGGATATGTAGAAACTATTCTCGGTCGTCGGCGTTATGTTGAATTTACCAATGATAGTTTACGCAAATTTAAAAACAGCAACCCAGAAGACATTGACTTGAGTAAATTGAAAAACTTGGGTGCTTACGATGCGGGATTGTTACGTTCTGCGGCTAATGCCCCAATTCAAGGTTCTAGTGCTGATATTATCAAAATCGCCATGATTAAAATGCATGAAGTATTGCAAAACTATCAAGCGCGTTTGTTATTACAAGTTCACGATGAATTAGTCTTTGAAGTTCCTCCCCATGAGTGGGAAGAATTGCAACCACAGATTAAATCAGTCATGGAAAATGCTGTATCTTTGAGTGTACCGTTACTGGTAGATGTCCGTGCCGGTGATAATTGGATGGAGACGAAATAATCACAGCTAAATTTAGATGGTGAAATGATAGATCATCACCGTTTATTTAAAGAACTCCTAACTACTTTTTTTGTAGAGTTTCTAGAATTGTTTTTACCCGAAGTGCTAACTTATCTGGAACAAGATTCTCTAGAGTTCTTAGATAAGGAAGTTCATAGAACCAAGACAATAGGAGGTAGTTATGCAAATAGTTACAAGTTGGATGGAAGAAGGTATTGAGCAAGGAAAGCACCAAGCAACACTATCTTTAGTTATGCGCCAACTTCCTCGAAGAGTTGGTACACTGACTCCTGAGTTAGAAGCACGGGTTCAGCAATTATCGCTGACTCAGTTGGAAGGTTTATCTGTGGCGCTGCTAGATTTATCCTCGGTAGAAGATTTAATCGCTTGGTTGGAACAAGAATAAGAGGAAGCAAAAATCTTCCCCTCCGCTTCTTGTTTCTCTAGTTTTACCGAACGCGACAGAATTTGCGCTCATTATCATGTTCTGGGTATTGCCAAGAATATGCAAAATGGCTGACTCCCTTTAATTGGGGGGTAGATTGGCGCAGTGCTTGCATTTGCGCTTCTAGTGATGGACGATTACTCATGGATTTGCCCCAACTTCCGGCTAAAGCTGGAATAACTTTTGTTCCTGGTTGTGCCGCATTCAAAACTCGTTGTACTTCCTCTACAATGCAGCTGGCATTACCACAAGTCGCATAAGACATGGGATGCCATTCTAAAGAATTAGGAAACCTATCCCAAGGTTGCAAGCGGGAATCATAGCCCTGTCCTATAGCTTGATTACCATCAGGAAAAAACACTGCACCAGCAGGTATTCCTTGTTGCTGGGCTGGGTAAGCAGCTAAGGCCACAAAATCTAAGATACCTTGCATAGCGTGAGCAACTGCTAGTTGCCACAATTGCAATTGTAATACTGGTTGTCTCTGAGCGGCAGAGAGGATTGACTTTTGCTCTGGTTGCGAAATACGACCTTGCCACAGCGGTTCGTTTTCTTGGGGGTGAAGCTGATCGATTTCGTTGATATCCCCAGCTGTGACGTATCCTTTACCCAAAAAACGCCGAATTAGTTCTAGTCCTTTGTTATTCTGGGCGCGGCGAAATAAAGCTTCTTGAGTGGCTGGACTAAATAGCCATAAATCAGAGACTTTGGTAGCAATCGAATCACTTCCTGCTTGTCGCGGATAACGCACATAGTCAAATAGCATTCCATCCGGACGGCGGCGTACTACTTCCTGTACCATTTGATAGTAGTCGCGTTTCGCTTGTAAGTTATAAGGATCAATATATAGTTGGGAAGTATTATCAGGAAGAGCTAAACTTATTTGACCCTTGCCATTGCGAGCGATCGCTTCAGCCCGATCTGGACGTTGAGCGTAAGTATAGCCGAAATTGTTAGTAAAAACCCAGGCGTAAACTTTTAAACCACGTTGCCGCCCTTTTTGAATGGCAACAGACAGCAAATCGATGTTTTCGGCTCCTGGAGTGCGAACTACAGATGGCCACACTGTGGGATTAGCTGCTGCTGGTAATAATACTTGCCCATCCGAGAAGACTTCTACATAAATTTGGTTGTAGCCACGGTTGACAATCCGATCCATAACCTGGTCAATCGCTCCTGGCTGAATATCACAGGGATATAAACGTAACCAGATCGCTTGGGTTTCCGGCCAAGTCCGATTGCGGCAATTTTGCAACTCCTGTGCATGTTGTTTTACCAGTTGTTGGTAGCGGTTCTGGGCATCTTGATTGCCTTTCAGCGCTGACAAACGTAAGTCTTCTTTGGCTTTTGCTGCTGCTGTAGATAATTGACAATACTCCATTACTTGCGCCTGTGCTGCTTGGCTACCAAAGTAGGGAATCAACAGACTACTAGTGAAAACCGTAGCGAACAGACATCGCCAAAATAAAATCGTTCTTGCAAGATTCAAAGGACAGTTAGACATACCTAAAAGTAGAAGCACAAATCAGTGATCAAGCCTAATACAAATATTTTCTAGCTACAGGTATAAAAAAATATACTTGATAACCGAACGTTTTGCAGCTTACTTGTTCAAGACTGCCAAAATTCCATTTCTGTTGCCAGATTTTTGAATAAACTTTTCACATGAACATAAAAAACCATAATTGGGCTATTTTTGAGGTAATTAATACTCTACTTGTTTGGTTATTTCAGTCCAATCGAATCCAGAATTTCTTGCTAATATTTCCTAACTATGGTTATTGAATTTCTAGGGAGTGGGTTGTCAGGATTTATCGGGTTTTAGGTAAATTTTTCAGAGCGGAATTATAATATTTCAATTAATTGCTAAACGCGGAAATTCAAAAGATAAACTCAGTGAAAGTTGAGAAAACAGTCAAGAGTCAACGGTCGAGAGTAAAAACTGAAAACTCTAGACTTTTGACTCTTAACAATGGAACAGCCAATAGTTAAGCACCACGCCTTAGCGCGGTTTCTACCCGTTGTAACTCTTGCTCTAGGCGATTTTTGAGCTTTTCGGGTAAGGGACGATTTGGGTAAGAACTGTAGTGTCCAGCGAGGGAGTTGAGAGCTGTTCGCATGGTTGTAAAGGAACTCAGACTGGAAACAGATTTAACCCGTTGGTAGCGAGCTGAAAAATCGTTGATTTTTTGACGTGCTTCGGCTTGAATAGCTCCTCTGTCGGGTGAATCTGCTGTTAAATCCAAAGCTTCTTTCATAATATTGACGACAGCCAAGGTGTCTTGACGGTAATCCCCAGTCAAGCTGTCACGACTGTCAGAACAGCCCATGAGTCCAAGGGTGACAACCAGAACCAAGGCAAGTAGACGCGACCAATAGCGCTTCATATGTGTTCAGTGAATAATACGTAAATCAACGTCTATCCTATCCTGGATTGGTATGCTGGGGATCATTTCGGGTGGGGAGAAGAAGCAGGGGGGGCAGGGGGCAGGGGAGCAGGGGGGAGAAGACGGTAACTTCCCAATGACCAATGACCAATGACCAATGACTAATGACTAATGACTCTTTGTTGACACTCTCCGACCTAAAGGTGCGGAGATTCTTAAGACCTCACGGACTTAATA
>REBL01000100.1 GCA_007692755.1 Nodularia sp. (in: cyanobacteria)
AGGATGAAGCAAGAAGATTTCAGTTTGTTAGCAAACGTTAGTAAATTATGAACGGATTAAATCCTCATGTCTAAAGGGCGTAATCACCTGCGCCTCGGAAATATTTAGGAACAACGAACCACAGAGGACATCTAGGAATAGGAGTTTGAGAGGTTTTTTGCGTCAGTCCGAAAGTAGTTATGATTAATTTTTTCTGACAAAACAGTTTGTCCTCTCACCAGTGTTAAGAAGATAATTTATATCCCAGATGGTGTTTCAGGTTTTATCTCTTTTCTAGAAAAGCTAGAGAGACCAAGGCGGAGTTTTATAATGTGTCTAATCTAACAAAATTTACTTATCAATCAAGTATATTTAGATGTAAAAATAATTTCGGTTTTTAAGTGTAAAAAATTAAACTTCGGCAAAAGACTAAAATTTGGGTATAGCTTCCGCAATTAATCTGTGTAACACTAGGAAGCTACCTCAAGCTATATTTTAACGGGAGGTCAGGCAATGGCTATCGCCACCATCAATCCCGCCACTGGAGAGACGATCAAAATCTTTGAGCCGCTCAATGATGCAGAGATTGCCTCTAAACTAGATTTGGCTGGTCAGACTTTTGAACAGTACCGCAAAACAAGTTTTTCTGCGCGATCGCAATGGCTAGAAAAAGCTGCAACAATTTTACAGCAAGAAAAAGCCGATTTTGCGAAAATAATGACCCTGGAAATGGGCAAGACTTATAAAGCAGCGATCGCAGAAGTCGAAAAATGCGCCCTCGTTTGTCAATATTACGCTGAACACGCACCGAGTTTTCTGGCTGATGTCCCAATCAAAACCGATGCCAGTCATAGCTTTGTGCGCTATCATCCTATGGGCGTAATTCTCGCTGTGATGCCGTGGAATTTCCCCTTCTGGCAAGTGTTTCGTTTTGCCGCACCCACCCTGATGGCGGGGAATGTCGGCTTACTTAAACACGCTTCCAATGTGCCGCAGTGCGCCTTGGCAATTGAAGATATTATCCACCGGGCAGGTTTTCCTCCAGGCGCTTTTCAAACACTATTAATCGGTGCTGCTAAAGTTGCCGATATCATGGCTGATGACCGGGTAAAAGCTGCTACCTTAACCGGCAGCGAACCCGCCGGTGCATCCCTGGCCGCCGCCGCTGGTAAACAAATTAAAAAAACTGTTTTGGAATTGGGAGGAAGTGACCCGTTTATTGTTTTGGAAAGTGCTGATTTAGAGACAGCAGTTACCACCGCCACTTCCGCCCGGATGTTGAATAATGGGCAATCTTGTATAGCAGCGAAACGATTTATTATTGCCGAAGCGATCGCGACTGAATTTGAAAAGTTACTTTTAGATAAATTTCAGGCACTGAAAGTAGGCGATCCCATGCAACCAGATACTGATATTGGTCCACTAGCAACCCCGGATCTTCTCCAAGATTTACATCAACAAGTGCAAACAGCCGTTAAAAGTGGCGGTAAAGTCCTCACTGGTGGACATCCTTTAGCAGATCGTCCCGGTAACTTTTACCCGCCGACGATTATTAAAGATATTCCTCTAGATAGTGCGATCGCACAGGAAGAATTTTTTGGACCAGTGGCATTATTATTCCGTGTACCGAATATTGATGCAGCGATTCAACTGGCTAATGATACACCTTTTGGCTTAGGTGCAAGTGCTTGGACAAATAACGACCAAGAACGCGATCGCCTCATCGCCGAAATCGAAGCCGGTGCCGTATTTATCAACAGCATGGTTAAATCTGACCCCCGCTTACCCTTTGGTGGTATTAAGCGTTCTGGATACGGCAGAGAGTTGAGTATTCAAGGAATACATGAGTTCGTCAATCTTAAAACCGTCTGGGTGAACTGATTAGTTCATAGTTATTAGTCATTGGGTATTGGCAGCTATTTTACTTTGGTACAGCACCGACTAAATAAAGCAACCATTCCCCGTCAATTTCCAATTAATTTCCAGTCAATTTTTTGACTTTTGACTTTTGACTTCCGCCCTGCGGTACTAGTCCCCAGTCCCGTCTTAATTTAAAACCAGTGAGGAAATCAAATGAATACAGCTGAATTGTTGGTGCAGTGTCTGGAAAATGAAGGGGTGCAATATGTTTTTGGTCTTCCTGGTGAAGAAAACCTGCACGTTTTAGAAGCGCTGAAACATTCTTCGATTACATTTATTACTACTCGTCATGAACAGGGTGCAGCATTCATGGCGGATGTCTACGGACGTTTGACGGGGAAAGCTGGAGTATGTTTGTCTACTCTTGGGCCTGGTGCCACCAACTTAATGACTGGAGTAGCAGATGCTAACCTGGATGGTGCGCCCTTGGTAGCAATTACAGGTCAAGTGGGAACAGATAGAATGCACATCGAATCTCATCAATATTTGGATTTGGTGGCGATGTTTGCCCCTGTAACCAAGTGGAATAAACAGATTGTCAGACCCAGTATTACACCAGAAGTTGTCCGCAAAGCATTCAAGCGATCGCAAACTGAAAAACCCGGTGCAGTCCACATCGATTTACCAGAAAATATTGCTGCTATGCCTGTAGAAGGTAAGCCATTGCGAAAAGATAACATCGAAAAAAGTTATGCTTCCTTTGCTTGTATTCGCGCAGCTGCGGCAGCCATTTCTCAAGCAGTTAACCCCATTATTTTAGTAGGTAATGGAGCAATTCGCGCTCATGCCAGTGATGCGGTCACGCAATTTGCCACCCAAATGAATATGCCTGTGGCGAATACATTCATGGGTAAAGGCGTAATTCCTTATACTCATCCCTTAGCTTTGTGGTCAGTGGGATTACAACAAAAAGATTTTATTAACTGTGGCTTTGACCATACAGATTTGGTCATTGCTATTGGCTATGATTTAATCGAATTTTCCCCGAAAAAATGGAATCCAGAAGGCGATATTCCCATTATTCATATTGCGGCAAATTCGGCGGAAATTGACAGCAGTTATATTCCTAATATTGAAGTAATCGGAGATATTTCCGATTCCCTGAATGAAATTTTAAAATTGGCAGATAGACAGAGTAAACCTAATCCCTATGCCATCAGCTTGCGGGAAAATATTCGGGCTGATTACGAACAATATGCTCATGATGATGGTTTTCCCATTAAACCGCAAAAATTAATTTATGACTTACGGCAGGTAATGGGCCCAGATGATATTGTAATTTCTGATGTTGGCGCACATAAAATGTGGATTGCCAGACATTATCACAGCCATAGTCCCAATACTTGCTTAATTTCCAATGGTTTTGCCGCTATGGGTATTGCGATTCCTGGTGCTTTAGCCGCAAAATTAGTTTCTCCTAACCGCAAAGTTGTAGCTGTGACTGGCGACGGCGGCTTTATGATGAATTGCCAAGAATTAGAAACAGCCTTGCGTGTCGGGACTCCTTTTGTCACCTTAATATTTAATGATGGTGGTTATGGGTTAATTGAGTGGAAGCAAGAAAATCAATTTGGCAAAGGTAATTCATCTTTTGTCCATTTTGGTAATCCTGATTTCGTCAAATTTGCAGAAAGCATGGGTTTAAAAGGTTACAGAGTTGAATCTGCTACTGACTTAATTCCCATACTTAAAGAAGCCCTCGCCCAAAATGTACCTGCTGTCATAGATTGTCCTGTAGACTACCGCGAAAATCACCGCTTTAGCCAAAAAGCTGGCGAGTTGAACTGCGGAGTTTAGTCAGTCATCCTAAAATTTATCACTGGCGTGATCATGCTAACTTAGTGCATCAATAAAAACCATTTATCGCCGTTTATCGGCGGTTAATCCCATCTAAATCAATGCACCATTTGAACTCGATCACGCCACTACAGTAGTTAAACTGTCTCTTGACTTTTGACTTTTGCGTAGCGGTGCTAGTCCTCATCCAGCGCTGGAAAAGCCTCCTCAAACCGCCACAAGTCATCTTTATTATTAAGAAACCAGATTCTTGTTTCAGGAGTTAATTGACTCCAAATAACATCACCAGGAATGTGGGGAGAAGCATATTGATATTGCAAACCAAGCTCTTTCAGGTTTTTTTCAACATTATGGGGAATGCCGAAATCCTGCCAGTTAACTTCTATATGTCTGCCTGTCATTCCCGCTGTAGGATCGAAAATTAACTGAGCCGATCTAATTAAATCAGCAAAATGTTTTGGTTTAAGACTAGCTATTTGCTGAATCTGGACTGATTCGTTATGCTCTTGAGACATTGTGACTGAATTGGGTAAAAATTGTTCATTTCTTGAAACTATTCGCAGAGATTTTTACCCCAATGCCCCCATTTTAGCGCAGCAGCCCATTCCGGTGGATGGTTTGTTCCGAAAATTAAGTATTTTTTATGTTATTGTAAAAGAAATAACTGCAAAGTAGATAAAATCAGTCTTTAGATAGTAGAAATTATTTGAAAAGCTACTGTGTTTTAATTTGCAAAATACCAGTAGCCAATTTATCAATTAAAGATGAATTGAGAAAGATTTATTTTTATAAACTATATACCAACTTTGGCAAATTTAGAGTAATAATTTACTCATAATATAGTCAATTATCATGTTAAGCGTTGTGTTATGACTAACATTTTCTTGATTAGAATACCTGATATGTTAGAGAAATGAAAAATTTCTTTAGTAAATATTTGGCTAATGGGTGGATGGAAGTCATCAGCTTAATTAGAGGTGATAGCAATGATGGGAATATTTTGGTTTTCAGTTTGCTTTTTTCTTTGGCTCATTGGCTTAAGTTTGTTAGCAGAAATTTGGTTCTATGAAGAAGAAGAACAAATGTAATTAAACTAAATTAGCACTTGCAGTCCTGTTGAGCGATAGAGTGAGAAGTGAAATATCTTCAGGAGGTGGCTGTGGCGCGTAAACGCTTAATTATTGAGATGGGTATGGGAATAGATCAGCATGGACAGGAACCCACAGTAGCAGCAGCAAGAGCAGTGCGTAACGCGATCGCACACAACGCCTTACCTGGTGTTTGGGAAGTTGCTGGTTTAAGCGATCCCAATGAAATGATTGTAGAAGTTCAGATCGCCGTTCCTTATCCAGAACAAGTCAGAGAAGAAGAAGTCCTAGCTGTACTACCCTTTGGTCGTAAAAGCTTAACCGTAGAATCTGGGGGAATGGTAGTGCAAGGAAAAGCGATCGCCTCTCTCAACGACAAAAATGACGAAATGTTGATAGCCGTCGCATCCGTCACAGTTTTGATTGAAACTTAACCCTATAGCCTCACCAACCCCCGTGAGGCTAGTTTATTTAGCCTCATTGTTTAATTCTTCTGGCAATAGTTGATCCAGCTGACACTGAATAGCCGTGAGTTTCTTCAAAATAGTAGGGCGATCGCCATCCAAAGAAACCAACAAATTAGCGATAGACTCCTGTATATTAGTCAACTTAGCCACCGCATTCTGGAGTTGTACCATACCTTCCCGGAGTTCTTGTCGTTCCTGTCGAGCCTCAGCTATTTCATCCAACATAGCCTGAGCCGTTTTAGCATTACTCTCCATTAATTGTTTAATTTCTTTATCAGTCATAGCGATCGCACATAGAGATTGGGATTATTACCTATAATAAAAGGAAATGTCACCATCATTTCAAACCAAGCAGGGGCTGGTAGACACAGACAAAAATTCTCCGCGTACCTCTGCGTTACCTCCGCGCCCCTCTGCGTTAAAAATTCTCCCCTCCTACATCCTCTCCAACACCCGAATCCCCAGCAAATCCAAACCCAACCGCAAAGTTCTAGCAGTCAAATCACACAAAACCAAACGGGAAGTCCGCAGTGGTTCCTCCGCCTCAAGCACCCGTACCCCCTGGCTACGATCATAAAACTGATTAAACTTCTTACTCAACTCATACAAATATTCACATAAACGATTAGGTAGCAACTCCTGTTCAACACTACTAATCACCCCATCCAATTGCAGTAAATACTTAGCCAAAGCCAACTCCGTCTCATGCTGCAAAAGCACCTTCACATTCTCACCCAACTCAGCAAAATTAATCCCACCCTTGCGGCTAATTCCCTGAATCCGTGCATAAGCGTACAGCATATAGGGCGCAGTATTCCCCTTCAGATCCAGCATTTTATCGTAGCTGAAAATATAATCACTAGTACGGTTTTGGCTTAAATCAGCATATTTAACCGCACTGATACCAACGACCTTAGCAACTTCACTAATAAATTCTTCAGTCTCTTCCCGTTCTTCCTCTTTTAATCTAGCTTCTAAATCTGCACGAGCGCGAATCACAGCCTCATCTAATAAATCCCGCAACCTGACAGTATCACCAGAACGAGTTTTAAATTTTTTCCCATCTTCCCCTAATACCAAACCAAAGGGAACATGAACCAGTTCCACATCATCAGGAATCCATCCCGCCTTGCGTGCAACTTGAAAAAATTGGGCAAAATGATTACTTTGTCCAGAGTCCGTCACATAAATTATCCGTTTAGCTTTATCTTGCTGAATCCGGTAACGCAAAGCTGCTAAATCTGTAGTCGCGTAGTTATAACCACCATCCGATTTTTGCACAATCAAAGGCATAGGTTCGCCTTCCCGGTTGGTGAAACCTTCCAGGAAAACCACCTTAGCGCCTTGATTCTCCACCAGTAACCCAGATTTTGCCAAATCTTCCACCACTGAAGGAAGTTGGGGATTATAGAACGATTCTCCCCGTTCAATGACTTGCACATCCAGCAAATCATAAATTATCTGAAACTCTTTCCTTGACTGTTCGCATAACAGTTTCCAAGCATGAAGAGTATCTTCTGCACCTGCTTGTAATCTCACCACTTCCTGTCGCGCGGTCTCTTGAAAAACCTCATCTTCATCAAAGCGCTGTTTAGCTTTGCGGTAGAAACTGACTAAATCCCCAATATTTAAAGCATTAGCAGTGGTTAGCGCTTCTGGGTAAACCTCCCGCAAGTATGTAATTAACATCCCGAACTGCGTACCCCAATCACCCACATGATTTAACCGCAGCACATCATGTCCCTGAAATTCCAAAATCCGCGCAATGGAATCACCGATAATCGTAGAACGCAAATGTCCCACGTGCATTTCCTTAGCAATATTCGGACTAGAGAAATCCACAATTTCTCGTTTTGGCGTTTCCGTCTTGGGAACTCCTAGTCTGGAATTTGCCTGAATAGCGTTGAGTTGTGCTTCTAAGTATGCAACTTTGAGCTTAAGATTGATAAAACCAGGCCCAGCTATCTCTGGTCTTTCGCAAAAATCAGATACATCTAATTTCTCAACAATAGCAGAGGCGATCGCCCTTGGTTGCTGACCCAACCTTTTACTCAACGATAAAGCCACATTCGCCTGATAATCACCAAATTTAGGATTACTCGCAGACACCAAAATCGGATCTACTCCGGCGTACTCATCGCCAAAAGCAGCCACCAAAGCCTGCTCAAGTTTAAGTTTTAGTTGTTCTTGTGTAGCGTTCATATATAAATGTTATCTGTTTGTGAGAGGCTATAGCGTTAGACTGAGCTTTCAGTAGTGTTAATTGAATTTAATAACTGTTCTGTGACTTCAATAAGCTCAAGTACAGAACTTGGGTTGATTTTGCTAGTTTTGAAACCATGAGCGATCGCATTACGTAACGGAAAAGCATCCATGAGTAATTGGTGGTCAGTTTGAGAAATTACTCCCTCCGTTGTTAATTGCTTCAACAAACGAAGAGGTTGTTCAAATTTCTGTAAACTAAGCCCTTCGTGTTCAGCAAGAAGTCTCAGCGTTGCTTCAGCCAATGACCAAGTATAAAGAATAGCTAATTCTGGATGATGAGAGGTCAGTTCTCTCACTACCTGCAATTTTGACTTGATCTCATCTGCTTGAAAAGAATCTCCTGCTTTAGCAGAATATAATGCATCCTCTGGATTAGTCATCACTAATTCCAATCTCCAACCAGGATGCTCTTCGATTACCTGAGCTAATCTTTGTAGATATTGTCCCCCTCCCATAATAGAATGACGTGACTTTACCTCAATCACAACCGCATCGTCACCTCTACGTACTATCATGTCGGGACGATATCCGTAGTCCCTTAAAAAAGCAGGGATTTCTTCAGAGTTGGGTGAAAGTATCACCTGATAACCTTTTTGACGATATTCCTGTGCTACGTTGAGTAATCGTTCCCTTTCGAGTTGTTCAGTTTGAGTATTCATCAGACAATTACCTCTTGATCGGGAGCATCTGTGACAACAATATGTAAGAACTCATTGCCTCGTGCCAAGCCTTCTGCCAGTATGGGAGTTATATTATCTATTCTAAAATTGCCTGATAAATTCCTCTTTCTTACTATGACATCAGTTATTTGGTCATCATCAACATAGACTAGACCAATGATTGCGTCTTGAATAGGCTTAACTATATTGTCTACATCCATAGCAATAGAATCATAAAAATATGTCACCTTCAGCATAACTAGCCCAGTAGCGGGTTTTTTTTCTAAAGGCCAATATTTTTCTGCTTCTTGTCTAACTGTAGCTTTCCAAGCCCTGAGCTTTTCACGTCTGCGAGCTTGTTGCGATACAGGCGTTCCATTTATTATGAACTCAAATATCTTCAAAGGTTGTACAAAAAATATACTTTGTATTTTTTGGGTTGCAAGGCGAATTAGACTGAATAATCATCATATATCCTTTTAACCAATCCTCATACTCAAATCCAACCATTTCGACTGAGTAATCGGCGCACTACTAGATATATAGTCAACACCAGTCTCAGCCACAGCGCGAATCGTCTCCAAAGTCACATTTCCCGAAGCCTCAATCTTCACCCTACCATCCTGCTGACGAATCAACTCCACAGCCTGACGCATCATATCCACAGGCATATTATCCAACATAATAATATCCGCTTTATGCTCTAAAGCTGCTTTCACCTGCTCCAAACTTTCCGTCTCCACCTCAATAGTCATAGGAAAAGGAATCCGAGAACGAATCCGGGTAATAGCTTCTGCAATACCACCAGCCGCCGCAATATGATTATCCTTAATCATCACCGCATCATCCAAACCCATGCGGTGATTCATCGCCCCACCTATAGCCGTCGCGTACTTCTCCAACAGTCTCAACCCTGGCGTAGTCTTGCGCGTATCCACCAACTGAGCAGGTAAATCCGCTATTTGCTCTACATATATATGTGTGAGCGTAGAAATTCCACTCAAACCCATAGCCAAATTCAGCGCCACCCGTTCCCCCATCAGCAACGCATCGAGAGAACCATGAATTTCTGCTATTACCTGTCCCGGCTCACATCTTGTACCGTCAGCCACAACAGCCTCAAAACTAACTTTCTCATTTAAAAGCTCAAACACCCTAGCTGCAACTGGTAAGCCAGCAATTATCCCTGGTGCTTTAGCCACCCATTTAGCTGTTCCTGGCTTGATGTCTTCCGATAATAGGCTATTTGTAGTGCGATCGCCCCGACCAATATCTTCCAGCAACCAGCCACGCAGTAAAGGATCTAGAACTACCCAAGGCGGTAAAACACCAAATTTGCTCACGATTTAATTACTATCTTTTTAATTTCCAAGAATACTATATCCTAAAATCCCTACCCCATAAGGCTTTCAGAGGCATGAAAAAATAGATTCAAAATAAATTGAAAAAACAGTTGACAAAGATAGGAGCGCTCGTTATATTAGATAAGTGCCTGAGAGACGAGCGCCAAAGAGCGGCGTTTTAAAGGGACACCGAACCTTGAAAATATTATAGTTTGAAAGCAATTATACAGCAAATATTGCGCGTCAAGTCAATAAAATAACGAGACTAAAGTTAAAAAACAGTAGTCAAGAAAGAGCTAAAACAAACAAACCAAAACGGAGAGTTTGATCCTGGCTCAGGATGAACGCTGGCGGTATGCTTAACAC
>REBL01000262.1 GCA_007692755.1 Nodularia sp. (in: cyanobacteria)
GCAGAAATTCAATTAAATGAGTAGTCGTAGTTTTGCCATTAGTACCAGTCACACCGACCAGCTTCAGTTTTTTCCCCGGATAACCGTAAAAAGCACTCGCTAATTGGGCGCAGGCCTGAGTCATATCTGCCACACTCACAACCACAGCCGCATCAGTGGGAGGATTTTTTTGGACAGCCGCCGGTGAAACAATCGCCGCCACAGCCCCAGAAGCGATCGCACTTGGCCAAAAATCCCCACCATCTACCCGCGTTCCCGGCATTCCAATAAACAAATCACCCACACTGCAAGCATGAGAATTCGTCTTCAAACCCTTAATTTCCGCATCCGCCACAGCCTGATAATCAACACCATCGACAGCCGCTAGTAATTCCCGCAATTTCATTTAGTGAACCTCGTCACACAATTCTCTTGCGCTTATTCTGCATTATTTTTTCCTAATTGGATAAATATTTACCCAACATTTGCGCCAATTGCTGCACACTAGCACGAGGAGAAGGACGCGGCAAACGTTCCTCAATCAACTCTTTCTCCTTGTCCTCTGCGCCTCTGTCGTTAGATAAACAAATGACCGGCACTTCATACTGATAAGCCAAAAACCAATCTTCACGAGTCGTAATATCCCGAACTTCCAAATCAAAACTGAGATTTTGGACTTGTTCTAACTTCTCTTGTAAACCCTCACACAAATGACATCCCGGCTTGCTATATAAAATTAAGCGCATTTTTTCAACACATTGAAAGCTTTGTTCAACTTTACCAAACTACAATTAAATCAACAGTCAGCTATGCTAATGCTATGACTCAACTTAAACAGCAACTCACCCTCCAAGAGTTCCTCGCCTTACCAGAAGGGGATATCACACACGAATTAATTGATGGCGAAGCAAAACCGAAAATGGCACCAAAAAGATATCACTCCAGGGTAACAGGCATAATCTACACTCTTTTAACACTGTGGGCGCAAAATCGTGGTGAGGTTGGTATCGAATGGGCTGTTACTTTAAAACGCCAAGGTCGGGATTGGGTTCCAGTACCAGACTTGCTTTATATCTCTTACTCTCGCCTTCCGAGTGACGTAATTGAAGATGAACCTTGTGCCATACCTCCAGACTTAGCCATTGAAATTATTTCACCAGATCAAAGCTTTGGACAAATGAGCGCCAAAGCCACAGATTACCTTGATGCTGGTGTACTAAGAGTTTGGGTTGTGGATGCTAGAGCGAAAACTGTGACGATATTCTATCCTGATACCCGACCGCAAACAAAAACTGGTGAAGATAGTTTAGAAGATTCCCTATTAGAAGGGCTGCAAATAACACCCCAACAAATTTTTCAACAGGCGGGAATTCCTTAGCGATATCGTCGCCTCATAACCATCTAGGCAGTATTTTTAAATACAATTTGTAAATTTTGTTTGACAATCTGAACCTTGCCGCTAAAAAGATTATAACCTGAATTAACTGTATTTCCTTGTATCAAATTCGAGTCAATCAAGTGTATAATATATACTGAAAATTTCAACTAAGCGAGATCATATATATTTCGCAAGTTCACCTTTATATATTAATAGGTGTAAGGCTATGATTTCTCAAGATTACGACTCAATTGATGCTGTAGATGAACTATTAAGACAAATTAGAATCAAAGAAACTCAATTAAAACTTGCTCAAACATCTAATATGGTTTATACATCGGAAGTATTAAAGAACCAACTATTAGAATTACAGCATCAATTATCAGAGTCAAACGACTCTGAACTTCACGCATTGATGAGTTTATTAGACGACTAAATCATCATGAACTCAAATAACATCCTAGAAGAAAAAATTGCCCCGTTGGCATGATATAATCTCTATCCGTCCCCATGACCAGAAAGCTTATGTGCAGAGGGGTATGTTCATTTTCAGCTAGCCGATATTAATGCTTTATTGCTGATTTTGACATAGCAGAAAAACTCGAACCACATTTAACACCATATTTGTGGCAACGGGGACTGTCCTATTACTATGCTGGCAGATTTGCTGAAGGTGCTAAATTCTTAGTATAGTTTGACACTATAATTTTATAGTAGTATAATACTTTGATTGTTATTTTAAATACCTCAGAATGCTTCCTCAAGATAAAGATTTAATCCTCAAACAAAAAGTAAAACTTTACAACAACATCGGTAAGATGAGCGATTGTGAAGGACGCTTATTAGCAGAACTTGAGGTTTATCCTACACCACGCATTATTTGGGAGTTTGAGATCCTTGGTGAGATGAATTGTAATGTTTTTAACAAAATACCAGGGCAAATACATGAATTAAATCCTTTAACAGGACATAATTTTTATATAGAGAAATATGGGTTTTTTGGTGAAATTATCAATGATTTCGGAGCGTTAAAAGCTAAAAGAGGATTTACTAATCAAGTATTTTATGATGATATAGAAGCAGAGGCACATACGTTTGTATTTTATCTTCCAAATGCTATTTTTCACCATAAAAGTTTGAATCAAACAGAATTAAAAAAAATAGTTATAGATACAGAAACTAATCTTGAAATAGAAGAAAAGTCTAGTCTTGAAGGGTACTATATAGAGTCAGTCATAGATGATATTTGGAGTATCCAATTACAAGTTAATAAGGATGCACTGGAATGGCTAAAACCAGAAAATCGTAATACAGGTACTCTTATTACTACATTTGGAGTTCTTTATCAGCAAAAGAGTATACAAGCCAAAAATGTCTCTGAGCTTCAAAGTTTAACACTTAAGTCTGCTATAGAGCGCATCCAAAGTTTTAGCCACTTTTTATCATTTGCTAATGGAGGTTATACTGCCCCTCTTTACATTCAAGGTGACAACTATACTCACAATCAATCTAGTTTTGAAAAAACACCTTGTGCAGTTGCTTTGGTATCTCAAACTACTCCAGTAGAGCAATTAGGGGAGTCTTGGGTTATGGGATCAAGTGACCTTAAGGTATTCATGGCGTGTTTTCATTCCTTTGAAAGAATGATGCAAAATCTTTACTGGCAAGAAACTTTTCGCTTTGTATTAAATCAGTATTTCCAAGCAATAAGACCTAAAATGACATGGGAAATAAAAGCTAGTGCTGCTGGTGCTGCTCTTGAGCGGTTAAGTTATACCATTCTTGTAGAGGAAGAAACTGATGCTACTAGAAAAGCTCAATGTGAATTACTTTTTGACATAACACAAGGTAACATAGCTAAGAGTAGATGGAATCTTGGTAGAGGGGCAGGACAGGAGAACATTAGCGTAACCGGCAAACGTCTAAAATTATTACTCGAACACATAGGCTTAACTAAAAGTCGAAGTTACAACGATATAGATGATGTGCCTTTGTTTCTCGGAGTGCGAAATGATGCCGTTCATCCCAGAGTAGGTGCTATGACAATTGGGGAGCGTTGGAAATTGATTAACCAAGCTATTCAATGGATTGATGAAGTCTTACTATGGCGACTTGGTTACAATGGCGAATACCTTGACCGTGTACGTGGGATGGAGACATCTACAAATCCACGTTATGAACTAAGTTTACGTGATTTAAATTGGTAATTTAGCTTAATTATCTTGACTATAAGGAAGTAGGGGTGAAAGTGCAAAGATTTGAAAATGTGATCGCTCTTCCTAATTTCTCCTTTTACCCAAAATCACGAAACTCTTTAAAGTCAAAATCAGGAAGCTTTTATTACGCGGCTTTGAGTATCTTAGAATAGCAACTTGATTTCTGCCGCGTTGTAGTAGAGGCTGCCGCAGTGAGCGTCAGCCGAACGGTGACAGAAAAATATTAATTTTTATCAATAGCCTAATTATCAGAAAGCTTTGCGGGTTTTGCGTTGCGAACCCAACTTTAATTAACTCCAGTGGGAAAATGAATTAGACAACAATTTTGTTGATTGCGATCACCTCATGATATTCTTTGTAAAGCATCTTTGTTAAGAAATGTAAAGCCTCACTCAGTATTGAGCGGGGCTTAATAAATGTTGTTTGCTAGGATTTATAGTTTTTATGTTTAAAAAATATTCATGATGGCGATGACAGCAACGCTAGTCAAGATGATGAAAGCACCCATAATCATAGATTGTCCCAATTGGTTAGGCAGATTTGAATTATTCATTTTTTGTAAAATCAGTTGTTTTTATGATTCTCCTAACTTACCAGTAACCGCATAAATATATATAAAAGCACTATAAAACTTAAAATAGTGTAAACTTTCTTAAGAAATTCTCATAATATTGGCTTAAAAATATCTTCTTATACATTTATTGGCGTTTATCGCCGGTTAATGATTCTTATCTCACCCAGACTGAGTTATATGTTAGACAAAGGTCATCTGACACCTGAGATATATGATTAAAATCCTCCATCTCTCCGACATCCACATGGGAAGCGGTTTCTCCCACGGACGGATCAATCCGGCTACAGGACTAAATACCCGACTAGAGGATTTTGTCAAGACATTATCTCGATGTATTGACCGGGCGCTAGAAGATACGGTGGATATAGTCATATTTGGCGGTGATGCCTTCCCAGATGCCACCCCAGCGCCATATGTGCAAGAAGCTTTTGCTAGTCAATTTCGCCGGCTTGTGGATGCAGATATTCCCACAGTGCTGTTAGTCGGGAACCATGACCAACATTCTCAAGGAGTAGGAGGAGCGAGTTTAAATATTTACCGTACCTTGGGAGTTCGGGGCTTTGTTGTGGGTGATACTGTAACCACTCACAGTATTCAAACCCGTAATGGCAAAGTCCAAGTAATTACGCTACCTTGGCTCACCCGTTCGACTTTGATGACTCGTCAGGAAACAGAAAAGTCGTCTTTGGCTGAAGTCAATGAATTATTAACAGAACGGTTAAAAGTAGTTTTAGAAGGAGAAATTCGCCGTCTTGACCCTGATGTACCCACGGTGCTTTTGGCTCACTTGATGGCTGACAATGCGACTTTAGGAGCCGAGCGTTTTTTAGCAGTGGGTAAGGGTTTTACTTTACCTCTATCTTTGCTGACGCGACCTTGTTTTGATTATGTGGCATTAGGACACGTCCACCGCCACCAAAATTTGAATAAATCCAATAACCCGCCGGTGATTTATCCAGGGAGTATTGAACGGGTTGATTTTAGCGAGGAAAAGGAAGATAAAGGCTATGTAATGATAGAACTGGAGCGAGGCAGCGCTAATTGGGAGTTTTGTCCTTTACCAGTTCGGACTTTCCGCACTATAGAGGTGGATATATCTAAAGCCGAAGATCCGCAAGCTGCTTTAATGAAGGCGATCGCTAAATATAATATTGAAGATGCTGTGGTGCGGTTAATTTATAAACTCCGTTCGGAACAGATGGATATAATTGATAACGCTTCCATCCATACAGCCTTAAGTCCGGCGCATAATTACACGATTCAAGCAGAATTAGTCAGCCAGTTGGCTCGACCGAGAATTCCGGAATTGACCGCCAGTAGCAGTATTGACCCTAGATCAGCGCTGAAAACTTACTTGAATAATCGGGAAGATTTGAAGGATATCGCTGCATCTATGGTGGAAGCAGCTGAGAAGTTACTCGCAGATGATGTGGAGATTTGGTTGGAAGGCGTGGGGGTTGATTAGTGGGAGATTAATTGGGCGTTTAATGTTTTGGTGATGCGATCTGCTTTGCAGCAGCGCTGACGCGATCGCTCGCAAATTGTAAGTGAGCTATGGTGTAAATATCCAGTTTTTCGCCAAATTCTTTGAGGTTGATATCAATAGCTTTTTGTAGTTGGCATAATTTATACCAAGCTATTGTGCGACCATCTTCGGGTGTGTCTGTAGGATGCAATATAATCTCTAGCAAAATATTTAAGTGTTCTTCTTGCAATGAACGGCGGATACTGGAAATTGTCTGTGGTTCCTCTGGGGCTAACACTTCTGTCCAAATTCCTTGTTGCAGGGTGTCAAACAGTTCGGGGATAGAAAGTGCTTCTCCAGGCGGAGATTTTAATTCTATATCTCTTAAGCGATTCAGGCGATCGCCATCCAAGAGCGATCGCAATATTTCGCTTTGGAACCTGATAATCGTTTCGTGAATCGGATAATCAAGGCGGTTATAGGGTACAGAATTACCCCAATGTTGCCAGCGTGACGGTGCTAACTGATTCAGTAATTGTGGTGAAAAATTGAAAACATCTTCAGCAAAAACATACTCTTGTAATTTTGCCAATACTTGACGTTGTTTGAGCAGCGAAACTGGTACAAATGCCCAGTCAGGATCATCACTCACATGGAGACGCTGAAATGATTGTCCACCAATATATCGAGGCAATAAGGTGGCGTTCCGAAAATAGTATTTCAGGATTTGGTTAAATAAAACCCGTAGGTGACTATAGCTTTCTCCTGGTGATAAATAACCCTGATCAAGACGCTGCCACATTACACGAGCATTATCCATTTGCCCCTGAGAATACAATAGGACATCGCTACTCATATCCCAAAGATTTGCCAAAGGATTAATATCCCAAATATCTTCATCAGTGGCGTAAGATAATTCAGCTTGAGGCGATGCTAAAGCAATCTCTTCTAAAAAAGTTTTTTCTGCTTCTGGGTGAAGATTAGTTTTATAACCATAGACTATCGCCCATTCATCGTAAGGGCCAACAATCGCCGGAAAGTAGTCACCTTGCACGATTCCTTGTGGTGCTATATTCACAGGTAAATAGTCCATCACCGAACCGACTAAACCTTTGCTATGAGTGATTTCAGGATTATTTAAATCTTCAGGAGCTAACATGGTACTACCCTGAAAATTATGGCGTAAACCCAGGGTATGCCCAACTTCGTGAGCGATTAGGGAACGTAAATATTGATGCACATAATCCTGCATTGCTTCACTACTTGGTGTAGTATTTTGCAAAATTGACAACGCTAGCGCCCCCATTGCTGCTTGTTCTGAAGATTCCATCCCATAGCAGACATCATTCGATAAGCTCCCCATTGTAGGTAAATTACCTGAACATTGGTTTTTTGCCATTAATGGGCGATATTCGTGCTGAATTGAGCGCACCATATTGGCATCGACAATAATATCTGCATCCAATATTTCCCCAGTCAACGGGTTGACGCGTATAGGCCCTCTAGCAAAACCTGCATCCAGAGAATTGAACCAGCGAATTGTATTGTAACGGATATCTGCTGGTTGCCAATCAGCATCATCTGGCATTTGTCGGACTTCAATGGCATTTTGGAATCCAGCTTTGGCAAATGCTTTGTTCCACATTAAGATACCTTCACGAATTGCGTCACGGTAAGACAGGGGAACAGCATTTTCAATCCAAAACACAATCGGCTTTTTCGGTGGAGATATGGGTGCATCAGGGTCGGATGGTTCCAGATGCCAACGATTGATGTAACGTACAAATGGTTTGTAGTCGTTGTGGTCAGCAAAATTTTGGAAAGCCGTAATAAAATATCCCACTCTGTCGTCAGCCAGTCTGTGAATATAACCGTTATTTTCTGGGAGTTGGGAAAAGCTGTAATGTACTTGCAGAGTTAGCCCTCTGCTATCAGGCAAGGTAATTAAATTTGCTCCGTCTGGTGAGGAAAACCCGTAAATTGCATCAATTTCTAGATTTTCTGGGAAACTGTTGATAGCACCAAAATATGACTTGCTGTGTTCGAGGCGATAATCAGCCTGTAAGGAGTATTTTAATAGAGGGGTTAATCCGGGAAAATCCTGCATTAACAGATGATCTAGATTAATTAAAATATTTTTACTGTATGAATCAATACTTTCTATGGGCAGTGAATACAGAACCGAGTCGCTAAATGAACGAGCAAGCGATCGCTGTTCTGGTGCATTTGGTTCGGCACGAAATTTTACATTCCGTACCACAAAGTGTAAGTTATTGTTGACTCGCCGCAAGTAGAAGAGAAAGTCAGAAAGTGGTAAGCCACTATAAAGCCCACTTTCCCCAATACCCGATTCTAATGTCACTGTCGCCAGGTAATTTTTATTTAGTTGTTCTGGTGTAATTTCCCAGTAAATTTGGCCGGATTCCTGACTGGAATATAGAGTGAACAGTCCTGCTAATTTATCTGTGGCTTTGATTAGTTCACGAAATCGGGGCCAATCTTCCTTTCTATTGTTCCCAAAATTCTCCCCCTGTGGGAGTAAGGTTAATTGCTGCACATCAGGAGAGGAAATTTGGCTGGCTGCTGCGTAATCAACATTGAGCAGCAAATTGCACACTAAGATGATGCAGATGGCTAATTTCGTGATCTGACTTTTCACGTTATGTGGAAAAGCTAACGCGAAACCTAACCCCCTAAACCACTTCCCTACCAGGGAAGAAGGAAAATTTAAAGCCTCTCTCCTTGCAGGGGAGAGGTTTGGAGAGGGGTTTTCCAGATCCCGTGAAAAGTCAGATTTTGTGATCCAGTTTTTCATCCTTTAGTTATTTCTCTCCAGCAGTGCTGATATCGAGAACCATCTCTGTATCTGTCGTCGGAAATAGTGCTGTGTGCCTACAGTTTGGTTAATTTACAGCTACAGGGTAATTTTTCATTTATAAGATCAAGTTCATCGCATAGCGACATTTATTTCCTTAGATAGATGTTTTTGAACTATATATATAAACGAATTTCATTAATGTAATATTAACTACATTTGAATTCTAGATAATTGCTATTTTTTGATGTTAAGACCCTACTATCTGGAAGCGGCAAATGCTAAATTCGTTGATTTTAGCCGAATAATAATAAAAAATCTAACAAATTTATCTTAAAAAGATATCTTCTGGTAGTTTTTAATAGCAACGGTAGCTGCAATCTAAATTTAACCTTAAAAAAAAGAAATAATGAAATATTTACCAATCATTTATGTGCGTGGATATGCTGGCTCAGATCAAGACGTTGAGCGAACAATTGAAGATCCGTTTTATGGATTCAATCATGGCTCGGCACATATTCGGGTGGGTGTGGAAGGAAACACGGTGCAGTTTTTTTTCGAGAGTCCACTGCTGCGGCTAATAACTGATCATGGTTATCGACCTGTTTTTGACTATCATCATGATCAGCAGTTGAAGAACAACCCAAAATCTATTTGGATTTACCGCTTTTACGATGAAACAACCCAAAGCTTTGGTTCTCAGACAGCTATCAGACTAACAATAGAGCAAATAGCAGAGCGTTTAAGAGACTTAATTAAGACGGTAAAAGCTCAGACAGGTGCTAATCAAGTGTACTTAATTGCCCACTCTATGGGGGGTCTGGTTTGTCGCAGCCTGATGCAGAAGATTTATCCCGAAAACGAAGAGAAAGCTATTGATCACGTTGATAAGTTATTTACTTACGGTACACCTCATGGTGGCATTCATTTTCAAGTCGGTGGTGGCGTACTCGAAAAAATTAGAGATGCGCTCAAACTAAATAATAGTGATGACTTTGGCCCCCGGCGGATGTATGAATATTTAACACCTAAAACACAGCAAAAAGTGTTATTACCTGATAACTTTGATGCCCAAAGTCTTAATAACACTTTTCCAGCAGACCGGGTTTTTTGTGTTATTGGTACAAATGCCCGTGATTACGAGGTAGCTTTTGGTACTGCACAGAAAACTGTAGGCCCTCAAAGTGATGGTCTAGTTCAGATTGACAAGGCCTATGTCAAAGGCTCGCATCGCGCCTATATTCATCGGACTCATGGCGGGCGTTATGGAATGGTAAACTCCGAAGAAGCTTATCAAAATCTGCAACGCTTTTTCTTTGGAGATATCGAGGTGAAACTAAACCTCGTCCATGTCGAGTTAAAGGATCGCGACGATACTTTTTATCAGATGGAAGTCCGATCTGCTTTGCGTGGTCTTCCTGTTGCTATACATGAACAA
>REBL01000188.1 GCA_007692755.1 Nodularia sp. (in: cyanobacteria)
CAACTCCAAAAAAGCTTTCCTGACATCACTTTTGAAGTCCATACCATGTCTACCCAAGGCGACAATATCCTGGATGTAGCATTAGCCAAAATTGGCGACAAAGGACTATTTACTAAAGAATTAGAAGTGGGAATGCTCAATCAGGAAATTGATTTTGCAGTTCATTCTTTGAAGGATCTACCAACTAATTTACCATCCGGGTTAACTCTGGCAGTAATTACAGAACGAGAAAACCCAGCAGATGCCCTTGTTGTACATGAAAAGTACAAAGATAAACAAATTGAAACGCTGCCAGCCGGTGCAGTAATTGGCACATCTTCCTTAAGACGACTAGCACAGTTACGGCATAAATTCCCCCATTTCACATTTAAAGATGTCCGGGGAAATTTAAATACACGCCTGAAAAAACTCGATGCTGGTGAATATGATGCCTTAATTTTAGCAGCCGCAGGTTTACAGCGCTTGGGAATGAGCGATCGCGTGCATCAAATTCTCCCCAAAGAAATTTCACTCCACGCCGTCGGACAAGGGGCTTTGGGCATCGAATGCCGAGCTGAAGACAACGAAATCATCACCATCCTCAAAGCTATTGAACATACCGAAACACGCGATCGCTGTCTCGCCGAAAGATCATTTTTACGGATTCTCGAAGGCGGTTGTCAAGTACCAATAGGGGTAAATACAGTCATAGATGGTGATAATTTAACCCTAAGTGGCATAGTCGCCAGCGTGGATGGTCAAAGACTAGTCAAAGACACTGTAACTGGTGCAGCGAAAGATGCCGAAAAATTAGGTGCAGAGCTAGCCGCGCTATTAAGGCAACAAGGCGCACAGGAAATCTTAGAGGAAATATTTACCGAGATTCAACGGGGTTCCTAAGCTATTGGGTAAGCAGATGTGATTAGATAAGTAATCAGTAAGCAGTAAACAGTCAACAGTGAAAACCTGACAACTGATAACTGACAACTGATAACTGATCAGCAGAACCAGGGAATAAAAACTACCATGCGGATTCTATTCGTTGCAGCAGAGGCAGCTCCCGTAGCCAAAGTAGGAGGAATGGGGGATGTTGTGGGAGCATTGCCCAAAATTTTGAGACAAATGGGGCATGATGTCCGCATTTTCTTACCTTATTACGGCTTCCTACCAGACAAAATGGAGGTTCCTGAAGCACCGATTTGGAAGGGATCTGCCATGTTCCAGGACTTTGATGTTTACGAAAGCATTTTACCTGGTACTGATGTTCCCTTGTACTTATTTGGACATCCTGCCTTTTTACCCCGTCGGGTTTATGGTGGTGATGGTGAGGACTGGCGGTTTACTCTGTTTGCCAATGGTGCAGCCGAATTTTGCTGGAACTACTGGAAACCAGAAATTATTCACTGTCACGATTGGCACACAGGGATGATTCCGGTGTGGATGCACCAAGACCCTGATATCAGCACTGTTTTTACTATTCATAACTTGGCTTATCAAGGGCCGTGGAGTTGGTATTTACAAAAAATCACTTGGTGTCCTTGGTATATGCAGGGACATAACACGATGGCGGCGGCGGTACAGTTTGCTGATCGGGTAAATACAGTTTCTCCCACTTATGCAGAACAAATCAAAACCCCTGCTTACGGTGAAACATTAGAAGGTTTACTGTCTTTCATCAGTGGGAAGTTATCGGGAATTATCAACGGCATCGACCTTGAGGTTTACGATCCCAGTAAGGATAAAGCCCTGGCTCAACCGTTTACTGCCGATACCCTAGATAAACGCAAAGCTAACAAAATCGCTCTGCAAGAAGAAGTAGGTTTAGAAGTTAACAGCAAAGCCTTTTTAATTGGCATGGTGACACGATTAGTAGAGCAAAAAGGCATTGATTTGCTCTTGCAGATGCTAGATCGGTTCATGGCTTATACAGATGCCCAATTCGTGTTATTGGGAACAGGCGATCGCAACTACGAAACCCAAATGTGGCAGTTAGCATCCCGTTATCCCGGACGGATGGCAACTTATCTGCTGTATAACGATGCCCTATCTCGCCGGATTTATGCTGGTGCTGATACCTTTTTAATGCCTAGCCGCTTTGAACCCTGCGGTATTAGTCAAATGATGTCATTGCGTTATGGTTGTCCCCCCATTGTCCGCCGTACAGGTGGATTAGTTGATACTGTATCGCACCACGACCCCATGAACGCCGCCGGGACTGGTTATTGCTTTGACCGCTATGAACCCCTCGACCTGTTCACCTGTATGATTCGAGCTTGGGAAGGCTTCCGTTTCCAACCTCAATGGCAGGAATTACAAAAACGTGGTATGAGCCAGAACTTCAGTTGGGATGAATCAGCCAAGCAGTATGTAAAGTTATATAGATCGATTTTCGGCTTACCAGAGTCAGAGGAACAGCCACAACCGAAGTTAGTGGTCACAGAAACAGTAAAAAGGAGCAAATCCTGATTCGTCGAGATTATTAAATAATTTTTGTAACTCATGAAAGTATTGCTCAGATTAAACCTGAACGTGCTGGTCATGAGTTTTTTTTAGCAAATTCAAAAGTTGCCTATTTGACCATTTACTATCCTGATATTGCCAGTTGTAGGTTGAAACAACACTTAATCAGTAAGTGTCTAAATATTGATGTTTATGGCAAAACTTAAGATGATTACTTATAGCTTGATGGCGTTAATTAGCTTAATTACTGTACTAAATATAAATACTTCTGCCCTGACTCAGTTAACAAAAGTCTCCCCAGTTCAGCATCTTCCTCTTCCGTCTTCTGACTTAATCTGGCCAACTCAAGGGTTTATTTCTCAAGGCTTCCGCAAATATCAACATGAAGGAATTGATATCGCCGGGGCTTCTGGAACGCCGATTTTTGCTGCCGCATCCGGTGCAGTTGTCAAAGCAGGTTGGGATAATTGGGGATTAGGCAATGCTATAGAAATTAAACATCTTGATCAAAGTGTCACCGTTTATGGTCACAATCGCCGTTTATGGGTGAGTCAGGGTCAACAGGTTAAACAAGGTCAAATCATCGCCGAAATGGGTTCTACAGGCAATAGTTCAGCCCCTCATCTGCATTTTGAAGTTTATCTCAATGGTAAGGTAGCGGCTGACCCCATTCCCTTGTTAGCATCTGCAACCACAGCACAAAAACCACCGTCTCCCAATCAACCAGTCTCGACACCCCCAACTGTACAGCAAGTTTCACCGGCGCAACTAATCCCCATAATTCTTGCACCTTTAAGGATTGAGAGTGAATGCAGTGGCATCACCGTTCTTAAAGGTGAAACTGCAAATAAGCTCATAAAAATTTGTCAGGACAATGGCCAGTGATTTGATGTTGGGCATTGAAAACAAAATCTCACTGCACCGATTAAGATCCCATCTGGGAATATGAATAAATTTTCAATAAGCAAGTTTTAAAACCCTTATATAGCAAGGCTTTCAGCCAAACAGGAAAAATGTGTTTGTTTCATTAGTTGCGAGGGGAGTTAATACTTTTAACTTTTGACTTCCCCTCCTGGGGCGCTCACATCTTGCACCCGTGGCCATAAACCCGCGGTCGGTTCAAACCCCCGTCTGATAGCGAAAGTCGTCTTAAAGACGACTGGGGAAAGGTTTCAGTATTTTAATGGACTTTAGCTATGAGCTGGGAAATTGTTCAAATGGTGCAAGATGTAAATAAAGCTAGATATCGAGTAGATAACGGTATTTATTCTTACTTAAGAGAGCCTGAAACTGTAGAAGTATGCCACAATGGTGTCCAAATTTGCATTGATATTTTTGAGCTTTCAAATTTATGGAAAAATTAACCTTTTTTAATCACTTAAATCTAAATATTTAGTAATTTGAAATACGGACAAATTAAATATAGAGTAAAATCTAGTAATTATTGGTAAATTACCAATTTATTGTATAAAGGGGAGCATTATGGACTACATGGCTTATTCACATATGTTTATGGCCAATGAAGAAGCGAATGAAAATATTGAATACAATCTTCCTAACTTTCAGTTTGAGTGGAAAAAGCTCTTTCGTCCTGCTGCGATAGTTACAACCCCAGCAGATGATTTTCCCCAGTCGAAATTCCACTGGATAAATTTTCTCAAATCTTCTGCGTGGTTAGCTTTAGCTGGCATTAGTTTACTTTTTGCCACAGTTACCCACGCTCAAACAACTTCAACATCATACGTAATCACTAACGGTAGTTGTCTCCGTGTCCGTGAAGATGCCAACCTCAATTCCCGAATTTTGGACTGTCTTCCTAATCGTACTCAAATACAAACTACGGAAATTGTCAATGGTTTCGCTCGGCTATCTCGAAATAGATTCGTTGCGGCACAATGGATTGGCAGTACACCAAATAATCGTCCTGTCAACCCTATTGGTGGTACAGGTGGGCAAGTTAATCTGAGATTGGGATCTAGCGGTGCGGCTGTGACAGAAGTTCAAAGAGCTTTAAATGTGCAACCAACTGGATATTATGGCCCTACTACGACTCGCGTAGTCCGAGAATTTCAAGCTCGAAATAATTTACGTGTTGATGGCATTGTCGGACCCCAAACTCGCAGTGCAATTTTTAGACCGGGCAACCAAACTGGTGGTACAGGTGGGCAAGTTAATCTGAGATTGGGATCTAGCGGTGCGGCTGTGACAGAAGTTCAAAGAGCTTTAAATGTGCAACCAACTGGATATTATGGCCCTACTACGACTCGCGTAGTCCGAGAATTTCAAGCTCGAAATAATTTACGTGTTGATGGCATTGTCGGCCCCCAAACTCGCAATGCAATTTTTAGAAGTTAAGCGCTAAATAATTTTGCACAATTTCTAAAATGCGTTCGGCTGCATGACCATCTCCATAGGGATTGATAGCATTTGCCATTGCTTCATAGACTTTGGGGTGACTGAGTAATTCACCCGCAGCTTGAACGATGTTATGTGTTGTAGTTCCCACGAGTTTGGCTGTACCAGCAGTTACAGCCTCTGGCCTTTCTGTCGTATCTCTGAGAACCAATACTGGTTTTCCCAGGCTAGGGGCTTCTTCTTGCAAACCACCAGAATCAGTTAACAGGAAATGCGATCGCTCAATTGCTCCCACGAGTTCGGCATAATCTAAAGGTTCAATTAAAAATATCCGCGGATGATTTCCTAAAAGTTGCTGTAATGGTTCTCGGACTGTGGGGTTACGGTGCAATGGTAGCAGCAATGCTGTATCAGAAAACTTATCTAATATCTGTAAAAATGCTTGCGCGATCGCTTGTAGTGGTTCTCCCCAATTTTCCCGCCGATGGACTGTTGCTAGCAAGGTGCGATATGAATTCCAGTTTAAACCCGGTACATCACAGGCGGGTTTGGTTGCAGCGACATTTAATAGTGCATCAATGACAGTGTTACCTGTCATGTGAATTTCTCCCAAAACGCCAGAACGTTGTAAGTTCTCCACAGCCCAAGGAGTTGGCGCAAAATGTAACTGGGTGAGTTGAGAAATCAGCCGCCGATTCGCTTCTTCTGGATATGGATTAAATAAGTCATCAGTTCTTAATCCCGCTTCTACATGACCAACGGGGATTTTTTGATAAAAAGCTGCCAAAGCTGCGGCAAAAGCTGTGGTAGTGTCTCCCTGGACTATAACTAAATCCGGCTTACTTTTTTGGAATAATGCTTCTAATCCCTGTAAGCTGCGGCAAGTAATATCATTTAAAGTTTGCTGAGGCTGCATAATTTCTAGATCATCATCAGCCTTCAGGTGGAATAGTTGCATCACTTGCTCAACCATCTCCCGATGCTGTCCAGTTAAAATTACCTGCAACTCAAATTTTGGTGACTGTTGAAATACTTGAATGACTGGAGCCAGTTTAATCGCTTCCGGTCTTGTACCCAAAATAATGCAAACTTTCTTTTTAATAGTCATTCTTTATAAACAAAAATATTTAGTCGGTGGCTGTTGCTGTGCAAACTCTGAGCCTGAGCGCTCAAGCACTCACTACAAAACTATAGCAATCCTATATAATTTCTGAAAATTGTAAATTTAAAAATCCCGGCATCTTGAAGATAGCGGGATTCTAATGGATCACCAGAAATCAAAATATGAAAAAACCCGGTTTAACCGGGCAGATGCTCTGTTTGTCGAATGAAGCAGGACCAACTATACCTCAACGTCACAAGTTAAAGGACAAGCAGCATATATAGAAGTCTGCATTTGTTCAGATTCTCCATTTAACCAGCTCAACCACTTGACTTCGTTCGGGTGTATCCCCTTGAAAGTCAACACACCAGCAGCGATCATTACTGCCAAGACGTTAAACATGATTAAACCGCCTGATACAAGCAAAACTGCACTAACAGGCATTACAGATTGCAACACAATTGACAACAAGCATCCGACCGTAGCCATGATAAAGACCAATGGAAAACCGACAACCAGCAAGCATACTGCCAATGTGAAAGTCCAAATCAAAAAACTTTTGATCATCATCAAGGAGTAGGTCTTTCCTAGATTAGAGCGTTGAGCCAAAACCATGACTTTTCCTCCCAAAAATATACAGCAAGGTTTTTATTTCAGTCATATATCGTTTTTAACGCGAGTGAACTGAATCGTTTAATTGATTGAAGTTTTAGTATATAAAAAGGTTTTCATAAAATGAGCATTTATTTACTAAACTTTACACTTGATTTTTTGTACCTGTGAATGTAACGTGAACTTTACATTTAATTTGTGGCCTAGTTTGTGGCATCTATCTTGAGGAATAGAGGGTAAGAGGACTTTGCTCCACCAATGCGTTTCCCACTCTAAAATTCAGATTTGCTTAACATTTCTTATAAAAACTGTCTCAGATTCTCATAATTCTCAGAAAAGGCTAAAAAATTTATCCCCGTTGATTTTGCAATCTATTTATATATTTGCTTGACACCAAAATTCTGATTTGGCAAACTTAGTATTGAAGTTTACTTAAAATTATAGTTATATATACTGTAGGCCTTGAATGGATATAGTGTGTTAAACAAGTCTAGATGAGCAGAAATAGAAAATATTATTTTGAGGTAAAAAAAATCCAAGTATGAAAAATATAATCTAACGGAATGTGGCGTTGAAATTCTTCGTCAGCTGTTCACGGCATTCAGCGCCACCAACCACAAGAGACTTTTCCCTGATTTCAGTTGATAAATTTCACATTTTAAAGTTATATGACAGAATCACAGATTCCCACAAATTCAAATCCTGTTGCTCCTCGGAATATACCGCCAGTACCACCACCTCCGCCCTCTTTAGTGACGCAACGCCAATCTACACAAACGTTGGATATGTCAAATTATCAGAGTTCTAGCCATCGTCCGGGTAGTCCCCCACCGATGACTACTTCTGTAACTATCAAAAGTAGCACTCCGTCGCTGAGTTTAGCGCAGATTATTAGAGAAGCTTATGATTTAGAATATTCTGACCTTCATCTGGGAGTAGGTGAAATCCCCCGTTTCCGCAACCGAGGAGAAATTCAGGTCACGGATTATCCAGAAACCGATGCAGACACATTTATGAGTTGGTTGCAGGAGATATTGACAGAGGCGGAAATTAAGCATTTTCAAGAACATTTAGAATTTGATGGTGCAACTCAGTACGACTTTGCCCGTGTGAGAATTAATGTTTTTGGCTCCCTCAAAGGCTCTGCAATGGTGCTGCGGTTAATTCCCTTGAAAATCTTGTCTATGGAACAGTTGAGATTACCGACTGTGCTTCGGGATATTTGCCACTACCATAAAGGCTTGATTTTAGTTACCGGGCCAACTGGTTCTGGTAAATCAACCACAATGGCGGCAATGATTGACTATATCAATAGAGAGATGGCTAAACACATCATCACCATTGAAGACCCTATTGAATTTGTTCACCAAAGCCGCAAGTCCTTGGTCAGACAAAGGGAAGTAGGAATGCACACCCGGCAATTCGACAACGCTTTAAAAGCAGCTTTACGCGAAGATCCAGATTTAATTCTGGTGGGGGAAATGCGCGATAAAGAAACAGTCAATACTGCCCTGAAAGCGGCTCAGACTGGTCACTTGGTCATGGGAACTCTGCATACCAATAGTGCTGTGAAAACTATTGAGCGGATTCTCAATCTTTACTCAGGCGACGAACAAGAGGCAATGCGGGTGGGAATTTCCGAGTCTTTAGTGGCTGTGGTTGCTCAAGGTTTATGCCGCACTACTGATAATAAGCGGGCAGCATTCCACGATATCATGATCAACACTGAGGCTATCAAAGAATGGATCAAGGATGGTAAGTATGATGAAATTACCGAGTTGATGAAGCAAGCCAGTTTTGATGGCATGATTACGATGAATCAGTCTTTGCTCCATCTCTACCACGAAGGTCGGATTACGGAAGAAACGGCTTTGGAAATGTCGCCAACTCCTAACGAAATGGCACAGTTTCTCCGAGGACGAGTTTAGGTAGAATGGAGGCTAAAAAGCAAATTTTTTTGACTTTTGTTTGCCCTCAACCCTGTAACTGACTTGATCACAGATAAACTATCTAAACCCCAGTTGTTCAAAGGTATTGCCCTTTTTACACCAGGAGGAGATTTAATTTACTGCATCGACCCTAACAAGCAGGGTCGATGGCATTTACATTTGTGTGCTGTTTTGCAGGAAATCTTGGACTTACCAGAACCGCCACATTTTCTCGTGCCTTGTTATACTGCAACTATTGACCACTGGTTAGATCCACAGACGCATCAAGTCCGAACTTTTGCAGAAGCTTATCCGGCTGTGATTCGGCATCAGGCTGTACTGAACGCGATTTTTGGCACGGAGTTAGTTTGGCAAACCGCACCTTGGCAGGAGGGTTTGTGCGATCGCATGGTATTAAGTACTTATCGCTCGACTTTTCCCCAACTTTGGGAAGACCATGATTTGATTGTGGATTTGGACTGTTCGCAATCGAAACCAAAGTATTATCCACCTGTCATACCTACGCAAAAGTTACAGTTACAAGCAGAGTGTTATGTTTTACGTTTGTTTGTGGCTGGACATAGTGCCAACACTGAGCGAATTCTGCAAAATCTGCATGGACTTTTAGAGCGATCGCTGGGATATCCTTACACTATGAAGGTGATTGATGTGTTGACGAATCCCGAACAGGCGGAAATTGATCAAGTTTCAGCAACTCCCACTCTGGTTAAGGTTTGGCCGCAACCGATTCGGCGCATTGTTGGGGATATTGATAATGTCGATAAACTTTTACAGATGTTAGGCGCTACCGAAAAAATTTAATATAACTCTTGTGGGGTGGGCATCTTGCCCGCCCTCATTCTGCAAGTCATATCATGTCCATTTAAACACTTATAATTAAACGTAGATTGGGTTGAAGAACCTACAGAATAATCCAACATCGAAAATCCTGGTTTAGTTTGAATTTCACCACCTTCAAGCCAACCTGCAAATAATTTTATGTTTCCATATTCATAAAAGAACGCTATGAATTCACCTGATACCGAGGATTATCAATATCAATTTGGTGGTAGTCTTCCTGCTAATGCACCTAGCTACGTGACACGCCAAGCCGATGCAGATTTGTATCAGGCTGTGAAAGCTGGAGAATTTTGTTTTGTCCTCAACTCGCGACAAATGGGCAAATCCAGTTTGCGTGTCCGCACAATGCAATGTTTACAAGGTGAAGGTGTTGCTTGTGTATCTATTGATTTAACTGCAATTGGGACATCAGAGATTACATCTGAACAATGGTATGCGGGAATTATTGATACTATTGCTGATTCTGAAAGTTTAAACTTAGGTGAGCAGTTTGATTTAGATGAGTTATGGTCAGAAAATTCTCGCCTTTCCGACGTGCAGATTTTTGGAACATTTATTGATAAATTATTAAAATTAATTTCTACACAGATAGTTATTTTTATAGATGAAATTGATAGTGTTCTCAGTTTAACATTTCCGGTTGATGATTTTTTTGCTTTAATTCGAGCTTTTTTTAATCAACGAGTTGACAATCCAGAATATCAACGCATTACTTTTGTGCTTTTGGGAGTAGCTACCCCTTCCGATTTAATTCGAGATAAAAAGCGCACTCCTTTTAATATTGGCACAGGAATTGAATTAACAGGATTTGAATTTAAAGAAGCTTTACCATTAATAAATGGCTTTTTTGGACAAACTAGCAACCCGGAAGCTGTATTAAAAGCAATTTTAGATTGGACAGGAGGACAGCCATTTTTGACTCAGAAAATTTGTGCATTTGTCCGTCAATCTAAAACTGCAATTCCCCCAGGTGAAGAAGCTGCTTTTGTAGAGAATTTAGTCAGAAGTAGAGTAATTGAAAATTGGGAATCTCAAGATGAACCAGAGCATTTTAGAACAATTCAGAACAGAATTTTAAAAAAAGATGAACAGAAAGCAGCATACTTATTAGATTTATATCAGCAAGTATGGCATTCAGGTGGAATTGATATTGATAGTAGTGTTGAACAAAGTGATTTACAGTTAGCGGGAATAGTTGTAAACAAGAATAATAAACTAAAGGTTTATAATCGGATTTATCAAACCATTTTTGACAACTTATGGATTGATAAAACTTTAGCGAATTTGCGTCCTTATGCCGATAATTATCGTCAGTGGATATTATCAGGAAAGCAGGATGAGTCTCGGTTATTGAGAGGAAATGCTTTAGTAGAAGCGGAAAGTTGGGCGAAGGATAAAAGTTTAGGCTTTCAAGATAAAGAATTTATAGCAGCTAGTCGTAAACGAGAACGAGAAGAGGAACTAGCAGCAGCAGAAAGACAGGCAGAATTAGAAAGGGAAAGGAAAGAAAGGGAAGCAGCAGAAAAAGCAAGGCAAATTGAAGCTGAGGCTAAACAGGAAGCTGAAAAGCAATTGGTAACTGCCAAAAAAAGAATGCGTTTTGGAGTTATCGTTCTATTTATTACTTTAGGTGTATCTGTAATAGTGGCATCTATAGCTGTTAATAAAGCAGAAACTGCTAACAGAAAGACCAATGAACTAAATAACTCTATTGCTAAAGTTAGAGAATTATCGGCAGTGGCTTCTCAATTGCAACAAAAAGGGAAAACAAACGAAGCTAATCAGTCTTTAAATATTGCAGGGTTGGTTTTGCAAGATAAAATTAAGAATCCCCAACTAAAAGAGGCTTTATTAGATAGTGCGCTGGTTTTAGGATATCAATACCAAGCTGATACAGAAAATGAAGACAATAGAACAGAGGATTTAAAAAATGCTGAGAATAATTTTAATATAAGTATAGGAGAATTATCAAAGATAGAAAATAAAATTGAAAAAAATATCGATAATTTAGCTACTTTAGTTTATATTAACTATGTTAAAAGTCAATTAAAAGAACACTCAAATAAATCTAAATCTGTGGCAGATTACAAAAAAGCATTTGATTATATTAAGAGTCTAAAATCTCAGTTTAAATCTCATGTTGATTTATTTACCTTAGACTTAAATATTCTCTACAATGGCAATGCTGATATTGTGGCTTTGCTTTATCGTCAACTGAAGGAATTAGACGAATCTAATCCAGATTATGCTCAATCTTTAAAGGAGCATTTATTGAATGAATTAGACTATTTGATGCAGCAACATCGATGGAGGGAAGCAGATGTAAAAAATTACGAATTTATTCTCTATTCAGCCGGAAGAGAAAGAGAAAGTTTTTTAGAATTAACTCATATAAAAAACTTTAATTGTGGTGATTTTAAAAAACTGGATACACTTTGGGTAAATAACTCCAAGGGGCATTTTGGCTACAGTGTCCAGAAAGAAATCTATTTGGCTAGTGGCAATTCTCTCGATTTTGATTGGGAAAAGGGAGAATTTGTAACCTGGAACCAGGAGATATATGGTAATGACTTTGCTAAAAGGTATAATGACTTTGCTAAAAAGGTGGGATGGCAAGTGAAGGGTCAGTGGAGAAGATATGATCAATTACCCATGAACCTCAGAAAAGTGGATAAATCATTTGAGAGATATGAAGAATTACCCATGAACCTCAGAAAAAAGGAGAAATCATTGAGGGGAGAACTTCCGGTCTTCGGGAACTTTAAACCGGCTACCTCCTTTCTTCTTGCAGAGACTTGTAAAGTGTAACAGATAAGGCTTTTAAAATATTGTAAAGATTTATTTAAGGGACAATTAGAACGGAAGAATAAGGTTTTCATCGATTCCATACCTGGCACCATCTCTCGCAGGGATTCACTTCACAGAAAAAGAAAAAACCAAAGAGAGATAGAGAAAAACAGCTAAGTAAGTCGGCACGATAAAACCAATGTATATTGAGTTTTGTAAACCCTGTTAAATGACCTATTGATCAGGCATTGATTGAATTTACATTTTGTTATATGGCTATAAATTTTCCCGCCGACTTACTTAATTTAAAGTCTTAAACATTACCAAAAATCAGCAAATACCTTCAAAAAAGAGCTTTTTAGCCATAAATAGAGACATTGCTCCTATCTTCACCTCAAATCATTGACTGTTATTTCTAATAATCGTCCCTGCAACTTGCGAATTGTAACAATTAACAAAAATAAACTTCTCAGCCACATCAACAAGTTCTGGATTACTTGCCTCCCAACTAATAAATGTATTCTGTCATTGCGAATGGAGCAAAGCGGAATGAAGCAATCGCAAAGACTCTTGGATTGCTTCGCTTCGCTCGCAATGACATATTAGATTTAATTATTCTTCCCAACGCCTACCTACGTCGGTGCTGTGAAAAGGGTTTTCCCAAAAATGTCCTGTACGGTTCAAAATTAACTTAAATTCGCGGTTATTGCACCGAGTAGTTACGTGATAGCTGTATCCTAGTTTTAAGTCGCGCTGTGGTCGTGGCATAAAAAGAACTTGTTATCCTGTAATTATCCCCATACCATCTATGCCTTTTAACATTTTTTCTAAAACCCCAAAACCTGAACCTCCAGAGATGACTGGTTTGATCAAAATATCGGGATGTGACAACCCGAAGCGGTGCGGGGATATCATTTTTATTCATGGTTTAGGTGGTAACGCACGAGGAACTTGGCATCCAGAAGAACGACAAGACGATGATAATTTCTGGTTAACGTGGCTTGCACAAGAACGACCAGATTTAGGTATTTGGTCTTTCGGTTATAACGCTGAAGCCTTTGAGTGGAAAGGTTCAACAATGCCACTTTTTGACCGGGCTAGTAATTTACAAGCATATTTAGAAGTTAATCATATTGGTAACTACCCAATAATTTTTATCGTTCATAGTATGGGTGGATTATTAATCAAAGAAATGCTGCGTAATGCTCAGACATTCCAAAAAACAGCAGTTATTGAACAGACAAAAGGCATTGTATTTCTCTCCACTCCTCACACTGGTTCCCATCTCGCTAACTTAGTCGATAAAATTAGTATTGTGGCACGAACCACTGTTAGCGTTGATGAACTGAAAGCACATCTTCCACAACTACGTCAACTGAATGAGTGGTATCGGCAAAATGTTGATTATTTGCAAATCGCGACAAAAGTTTATTTTGAAACAAGACCCACTAAAGGTTTTTTAGTTGTAGACCCAGATAGTGCTAACCCAGCCATCAAAGATGTCCAACCAACCCCTACAGATGATGACCATATTTCTATCACCAAGCCAAAATCAACAAATAATTTAGTTTACATGGGAGTTAGTCAGTTTATTCAGCAAACCCTAACTAATCTAATTATTGTTGAACAACCAACACCAACAATAAAAGAGAATAAATCTTCAATAATTTGTGAAAATCCTGATGGTCAAGTTCCTCTGAAATCACCCTTTTATATTGAGCGTCCAGAAGATGAAAGAAAATGTTATGAATCCATCCTCCAACCTGGGGCATTAATTCGCATCAAAGCCCCGCAGAAGATGGGCAAAACTTCCTTAATCAGTCGCATTTTCGACCATAGTAAACAAAAAGGCTATCACACGGTTTCGCTGAATTTATGGAGTAAAGAAAATTTTACTGATCTCAATAAATTTTTGCAGGGGTTTTGTGCAATTCTCAGTGATAAATTAGAGCTAGAAGAACAAATAGATAAATATTGGAGCAAACGATTACCCAGTCAAATTAACTGTACGAATTATTTAAAAAAATACTTATTAAAAAATATTGATGCTCCAGTAGTATTAGGCTTAGATGATATTGACCAAATTTTCCCATATACCGAAATTGCCCAAGCATTTTTTGCTCTTCTGCGAACTTGGCACGAAAACGGTAAAAACGAAGAAATTTGGCAAAAGTTACGTTTAGTAATTGCTCATTCTCAAGAAGTATATATTTCTTTAAATGTCAATCAATCTCCGTTTAATGTGGGTTTATCTGTGGAAATAGGAGAGTTCAACGCCACACAAATCAAAGAATTAGTCGAACGACATAAATTAAATTGGTCAGATACACAAATCGAGCAATTAAGGGGAATGGTTGATGGTCATCCTTATTTATTAAGAACTGCACTTTATCAAATTGCCACAGGTAATTTAACTTTAGAACAATTTCTGAAAGTTGCTCCCACAGACGAGGGATTATATAGAGGCTTTTTACGTCCCTATCTTTCCCTGCTGGAAGAAGATGAATCGTTAAAAAGAGCAATGCAAAAAGTGATTAATAGTGATATTCCTGTTCAGTTAGAATCTGCACAAAGTTTTAAATTACGCAGTCTGGGCTTAATTGAATTTAAAGGAAATAAAGTTCAATGTCCTTGTAATTTATATCGCCTTTATTTTCGAGAACGCCTATCACAATAATGCACATAACTTGAGAGGATTTTGTTAATTTGTAAAGTTTAGCGAAGACCCCTCTCCAAACCTCTCCCCCACAGGGAGAGAGGCTTTGAAACCCCCATTCCCTTGTAGGGAAGGGGGGCTAGGGGGGTTAGGTTTTTGAGGTTTTTATGTTAGCAATAAGACTTTTCAAATATCCTTTTAATTACAAACTACGTCCAAAGTTTGCACCAAAAAAGCCCACTTATCTGCCGCTTCTTCAATAATTTTCGCCGTAGGTTTACCCGCCCCATGTCCCGCCTTCGTCTCAATTCTAATTAACACTGGTGCATCACCAGCTTGATGGGCTTGCAAAGTTGCGGCAAATTTGAAACTATGAGCAGGGACAACACGATCATCATGGTCAGCGGTGGTAATTAAAGTTGCTGGGTAGGCTGTCCCTGGTTTGAGGTTATGCAGTGGGGAATAACTATAAAGTGTTTGAAATTCCTCTGGGTTATCTGGGGAACCATATTCGGGAACCCACGCCCAGCCAATGGTAAATTTATGGAATCGTAACATATCCATCACACCGACAGCCGGCAAAGCTGCACCAAATAACTCCGGACGCTGAGTCATACAAGCACCCACCAGTAAACCGCCATTACTTCCACCTGCGATCGCTAACTTTGCAGGTCGTGTATAGTTATGATTAATTAACCACTCAGCCGCTGCGATAAAATCATCAAAGACGTTCTGTTTTTTCTCCTTCATCCCGGCTTGATGCCATTCTTCGCCATACTCCCCACCACCGCGTATATTCGGCAAAGCATAAACACCCCCCATTTCCATCCATACCAACGTACTCACAGAAAAATGTGGTGTAATTGAGGCATTAAAACCACCGTAAGCATAAAGGTAAGTGGGATTCTTGCCATCTAATTGCATCCCCTTTTTATGAGTAATAAACATTGGCACTTGAGTACCATCTTTACTGCTGTAAAAGATTTGTTTTGTCTCATAATCATCAGGATTAAAATCTACCTGTGACTGCCGGAAAAGTTCACTTTCACCTGTTACCATGTTGTAACGATAAATAGTTCCTGGTGTAGTGAAGCTGGTAAAACTATAAAAGGTTTCAGTATCATCACGCTTGCCAGCAAAACCACCTGCTGAACCAAGTCCAGGTAATTCTACCTCACGCACTAATGCCCCATTCAGGTCAAAAATCTTAATTTGGCTACGTGCATCTTGGAGGAAGTCAACAACAAATTGATTATTCAGGATGTTGGCACTTTCCAAAGTCGCCACAGATTGAGGAATAATTTCTTGCCAAGTTTCTTGAGACGGATTTTTGATATCAATGGAAATTAATCTGCCTCGTGGAGCATTTAAATCTGTACGGAAATAAAAGATATGATCATCATTTTCAATAAAACTATAGTCAGCTTCAAACTGGTTAATCAGTTCTACAACTTCAGCATTGGGATTAGTTAAATCTTTGTAGAAAACTAAATTTTTGGCATCAGTTCCCAGCCAAACCGAAATAATCAAATAATTTCCATCTTCAGTGACATTGCCACTAAAACCCCATTCTTTCTGGTCATCACGATGGTAAATTAAAATATCTTCAGATTGGGAAGTACCCAATTGATGATAATAAAGTTTCTGATAATAATTGACATCTTCTAATTTAGTTTTTTCATTTGGTTCATCATAACGACTATAGAAAAAACCTTGATTATCTTTTGTCCAAGATGCGCCAGAAAACTTAATCCATTTTAAATGGTCTTCTAGGTCTTCGCCTGTTTCCACATCACGAACTTTCCACTCTTGCCAATCGGAACCAGAGCTAGATAAACCATAAGCTAAAAGTTGACCATTTTCACTAATGGCTAATCCTGAAAGGGCAATAGTGCCATCTGTTGAGAGTTGATTCGGGTTGAGTAATACTCTCGGTTCAGCGTCGAGAGTTTTAAGAGTGTAGAGGACGCTTTGGTTTTGCAGTCCATCATTTTTGAAATAAAAGTAGTTATTACCTTCTTTAAATGGGATGCCATATTTTTCATAATCCCACAGTTTCGTTAGGCGTTGCTTAATTTTTTCCCTAGCAGGAATTTCATTTAAGTAAGCAAAAGTAATTTGATTTTCTGCTTCAATCCAGCTTCGGGTTTCTGCGGAGTCGGGGTCTTCTAACCAACGGTAAGGATCTGCAACTACAGTCCCGTGGTAGTTATCAACTTGATCACTTCTGTTGCTAATTGGGTAAGTCATAAAGAATGAAAAGTTAAAGATTAAAAATGTGTAAATTTATTCAACCCAAGTCTATATGCGGTTTTGGTACACGCTAGCTTGGTTCAAAATACCTTTTAATATCCTACAAAAATAAAATTCTTTTTGAAGCTTAGACTGGAACAGTAAAGTCAAACAGGAGTTTCAACTGTTACCTACTACAAACGGTGCGTTGCGCTGCGCGACAACACACCCTACGAAGAATTTACATTCCTTCATATACATTGAAGTTTTCTCACTGATTTATGCAGTGACTAATTTTTCGCCTGACAGCATTCGTACTGCGGCTTCGAGTAAAGCTTCTTCGAGATAGGGCTTGGTAAAGTAGCCACTAGCACCGAGTTGAACTGCCATTTGTCGGTGTTTGTCTGCACCTCGTGAGGTAAGCATGGCAATAGGTAGGTGGTTGAGGCTGGAATCTTTTTGGATGCGGGAGAGCAATTCCAGTCCGTCGCAACGGGGCATTTCGATGTCACAAAATACGATATCGCAAGGTAGACCAGAACGGAGTTTGTCCCAAGCTTCCTGCCCATCACGCGCCTGTTCAACGCGATAACCAGCTTTGGTAAATGTCAGCGAGAGTAATTCTCTAACCGTAATTGAGTCATCGACAATCAGCACTGTGGGGTCAATTTTTTCTACCGTGCTTTCTGGCACACCTGGGTCTTGTTGCTGCCAAAGTTTACTACCATTGTGTTTAGAAATCCGCCCTTGGAAGATATCTATAATCTCTAGGACATCAGCGATAGGCATGATGCGACCATCTCCTAAGACGGTAGCACCAGCAACACCAATGGGTTTGGGTGCGGGGCTTTCAAATTGCTTGATGACAATTTCTTGCTCACTCAGCACTAGGTCAATTTGTAAGGCAATTAAGGTATTTCCCGATCGCACTACCACCACTGAGACCATATCATCATCACGGTTGCCACCATAAACATTACCGCGACTCAACTGACGATTGAAGGTTAAAAGTTCTTTCAACGGTCGGAAGGGCAGTAATGTATCGCGCCAAGAAATATATGATTGTCCATCGGCGTGATGCTGAATACTTTTTACGGGTATATCTAGGGTATCTTCCACCCCGTCCATCGGGAAGGCAATCCGGGCTTTATCGGAAACACAGCAGAGCGCCTTGCAAATACTCAAGGTCAATGGTAAACGAATAGTAAAGGTGGTTCCTTCACTGATAGTCGAATTTGTGTTGACTATGCCACGAATTTCGCTAATTTCGGAACGCACTACATCCATTCCTACGCCACGGCCGGAAATCTCATCTGCTTTGTCTTTAATACTAAAACCTGGCTGGAATAGCAGGTCATAGACTTCCATCCGCGAAATTGATTTTGCTTGCTCTGGTGTCAGCATACCCAGCAGAACCGCTTTTGCTTTGATTTTTTCTGGCTCGATACCAGCACCATCGTCACCAACGGAAATCACGGTTTGGTTACCTTGGTAGAAGGCACGAATCGTAATGTATCCGGCGGGTGGTTTACCAGCGGCTTTCCTGATATCTGGCGTTTCAATACCGTGAGCGATCGCATTGTTGAGCATATGAGTCAACGGATCGGTGAGATGATCTAAAATCATCTTGTCAATTAAGGTATCTCCGCCTTCAATCACCAAATTTACTTGTTTACCATACTTAATCGCGTTGTCGCGGACTCCTCGCCGCAAGCGATCAATGGTTTGGGAAAAAGGCACCATTCGCGCTCGTGTGAGTCCCTCTTGTAGCTGGGTTGTCACTTGGCGGAACTGTCGCGCTACTCTTTCGCTTTCTTCAGTTACAAAGTCAATGTCACTCGCTGACTCACGCACCCTGACAATAAATTCAATCATTTCTTGGGATAACGTATGGAAAGGAGTAAAGCGATCCATTTCTAACTCACTGAAACCCATGTCTGTATGGGAATCATTCGTTTGAACGTTATTGTCTGGAGTTACTTTAGGTTCTTTGGATTTGCGACTAGCCAGAAGAGAAGCTTCCAATAGCGATCGCTCATACAATTCTTGCATCCTGGCTCCCACGTCTGACAGATGTTGCACCTGAATCAGCAAGTTATCTAAAGATTGTCGTAGCCGTTCATGATCCTGTTCTAAGGTGTTGCGGTTGACCACCAACTCCCCAACTAAATTGCTCATATCGTCCAGTTGCTTAACTGGCACTTTCATTGTTTCTTCAAATCTGGCAGTACGACGATCTGAAGAACGAGAGATTTTGCTGGTGAGCGGTTTTGCTTTAATCTGTGGTGAGTGGGATATGCTTTGATCTGCTTCTGCTAACAGTTTCTCCAAATCGCTAAATTCATCATCTATATCCGCTGAGGCAACAATATAATTGGTAGTTTGGTTAGTAGTTAGTTCAAATTGTGGTGCGTAGGATGGCTGGTCATGGGATACCTTTACCTCCTGGTCGTCGTCGCTTGTATTCAGCAAAGCTTCCAGAGAGGCAAAATCTTCTTCTAGCATTGAACTAGCAGGAGAACTTACTGCTTCTTCTTCTTCTTCTTCTTCTAATAATGCTTCTAACTCAGAAAAGTCATCTTGGATATAAGTATCATGTTCTGAAGTAACCTCTGCTGGCAAAACAAAATTAGCATTTTCGCTGGTAGCTAATTCTTGGTTGAGTGATATTGGCTCTGTTTCCAACAGCTGATCTGATAAATCGGCTGTCTCCCCTAATATTTCTGCCCCAGATTCTAGATTCAACTCGTTTTGACTGGTATCTAGAGGAGCGACTGAAGTTTCTGCAATATTATTATTTACTAATAATTCTTCTGGATTTACTGCTGGCTGCTCAGTTTCTGCCGCGAATAAATCATCAACTAAATCAGTTGCTGGCGTAATATCAACTTCATCTGCCAAACCAGAGTTAACATTAACATCTACAAAATCTGATTCAGCTTGAAGCTCTTGTAATTCTAAATCTTCTGGAGAACTTACATCTAAACTTGTTTCTGAAGCCAATAATTCGTCATCCTCAACCAGACTCTCGGCATCATCCAGTTGAACATAAGTTGAGTTATCTGCATCGGCTATTTCTGACGAGAGGATTTGCGAATTCTCATCAAGGTCATCAAACAAATCAATTTCCAAATCAGCAAAGACTGCGGGAGAATCTACAGAATTTGGCTTGGATGGCTCCTTTGTAAATTCTGGTGTGAAATCTAACGCTTCTGGTTCTTGGGCAAAGCCGCTAATTTCCTGTAGAGTCTCCTCATCGTCGTCATCGGTTGGAGGTATGGAATTGAATGCTGCTAAATCTGCAAATAAATCATCTTCATCACCAGTATCTGATGGCAAGATTAAATCTTGCTCATAGAAAGTGAGATCATCATCATTTGTGGAAAACGCGGGTATAGACTCTTCAAAATCGCCAAAAATATCACCATAATCCGCCGCAACGAACAAACTCTCCTCTAAAGCTTTAGCGATATCCTGCTCAACTAATGGAACAGCTGCTTCTTGTTGTTCTGTTGTGGTTTCCTGGTTCCAAAAGTCGTTTAAATTCTCTTCTGTCTGAATTAATTCTATTTCTGTTGCAGGTGTAATATCAAATAAGTCACCGATTTCTGACTCATCACTAGGCAGTTGTGGACTATTTTCAACATCATCAAAATCATCAAACACACCATCTAAATTAAAAGATTCTGGCTGGACTATACTAGGTTTAGCTTCTATATAATCATCCGGTAAAATCTCCTCTACATCTGCATTATCTGGTTCTGAGAATAAGTCATCAAAACTGCTTTGTTGGTTCGGAGATATTTGTTCTGGTTGAGTTACTTCGCCAGTAGGCAGTAATTCATGTTCATCTATTGTTTGTGCTAATGAATCACCTATTAAATCATTTTGGTTAGGTTCATCAGAAGATGCCGATGATTCGCTAGAAATTGCCGCAGATGTTGGTTGATTTTGCAGATTGTGATCCTCTGTTTCCGCAAAATTGTTGCCAAACAATAGGTTTAAATCGTCTGTGGTTGTGAGACTGATTTGCTGTTCATTGTCGTTTTTCTCTTCATCAAAGGATAGAAAGTCAGTGAAATCGTGATCAGCATCTTCTCTATTGCTGTCACCGAAATCTATTCCTAATTCACTAGCGGCGCTAACTTCTAAAACTTCTTCTTGTTGCCAGGTTTCATCTAGTTCGGAAGTTTCACCTTTAAATAAATCAGCTAGGGTATTTAACTCCGCTAATCCTACTTCAGGGCCATTTTGGCCAACATTGCTCATGTATGTGTTTTCTTGATTACCCAAGAAGAACATCTGAGTCCGAGCAGTTACCGGAGAAATCTCCTGACTGGGCTGAAGTTGCTCGGATAGTTCAGTGAGGCTAGTTATGCTATCTGTTGGCTGTAGAATAGTCGGCTGCTGACTGACAAAATTATCTGTAGTCGCAGACAATTCCTCATCTGCTACAGATGCAGACTGGTGATCTGGCAAATCTTGAGACTGTAATAACTCAAGTTCTGGCAACTTCAAGAGCGCTGTTAATTGCTGACTAATTGAAATCTCGTCTTCCCTACCTTGAAGAACTAATTCTTGGGCTTGTTTGATTTCGGTAATGATAATTTTGGCTAGGGTGAGATAGGTATTTTGCGGATTAGCGATCGCATTTGCTGCTGCTTGACACAATTTAGACCAATGAGGCAAATTCCAAGTCTGGCCCAGACTGACTAACTGCTGACAACATTGCTGAAGATTGTTCCGAGATTCGGGTGCAATCTTTTGTTTAAACAGTTGCAACATTTCCCGCAGTGCTTGTAAAACCTGGGCTTGAAATTCATCCCAATTCTCACTTTCTGGGGCGGGAAAGAGCGAATGTGTTTCTGAAGCTACTGCAGACAGGGGTAATTCGATTGATCTACTTTCGGTGTCTTCTTCCTGGTCGGGAATATCCTGGCGCAGGAACAGCTCGGTCAGTGTGGTAACGCTGTCCTGCTGATTTGGTTCTATTTCTGTTGTGGTTACCCCACTATTTTTTTGTTGTACAAGTAGTTCCAGATGCTCATATAGCCATTTAAAGACCGGCTCAGTTTCTAACATCAGAGTATTAGCAGCTTCTTCCGATAGACCAAATGGCCCACTCAAATGTTCTAATAACACCTTGAGGGTATCAGATACACCGAGAAACAAAGATTCTAACTTTTGGTCAACCTGAACCGGATGTTCTTTAAGAACTTTAAAACAATCTTCCAGACGGTGAGAGGTTTGCTGAATACTATTCAGCCCCAGCATAGCTGCGCTTCCTTTGATCGAATGAGCTGCCCGGAAAACTTCATTGACCATTTCCGGGTCATTCAAGGTACTTTGGAGATTCAGTAACCCCTGCTCAATCGTATTCAGATGGTCTCTGGCTTCTTCTATGAAATAACCTAAAATCCGCTGTTGTTGTTCCGGCAGCATAATAAAAGTTCTGAGTGCTGAGTGCTGAGTGCTGAGTGCTGAGTGCTGAGTGGTCATTGACTAATGACTAATGACTCATGACTATTTAATTACTTGGATTCAAGGGTTTCCACGCGGAAACGCTCTACGGAGGAGATTAAGTCACGGGAAACACCGACTAAAAGCTGTAGTGCGCCTGAAACGCGCTGGGCTTCTTGGGAGGTTTCTTGGGCTGTAAGTTCCACCGATTGCATAACGTGTGCCACGGCACGGGAAGTTTCTGTTTGTTCTACTGTGTCGCTGGTAATGGAGCGCACCAAAGTATCAATGCGATTCGCTACTTGAATGATATTTTCCAGCGATCGCTTGGCTTCTTCTGCCAATTTAGTGCCTTTAATTACCTGTTGTGTGCCTTCTTCCATTGCGGTCATTACCGAGCCGGTTTCGCTCTGGATTTGCATGACAATCTGTTCAATTTCCTTTAAGGATTTGGCAGATTTGTCTGCTAGCTGGCGCACTTCATCTGCCACAATGGCAAACCCACGTCCTGCATCACCGGCTCTAGCTGCCTCAATACTGGCGTTGAGTGCTAGTAAGTTGGTACGGGAGGCAATCTGAGAAATTAACGCCACAATTTTAGAAATTTCTTGCGAAGATTCGGCTAGTCGCTTCACCTTGCGGGTAGTTTCAGCCACAGTTTCGCGAATTTCTAAAATACCTGCCACCGTATTTTCCACAGCTTCTCCACCCTTGAGAGCGATCGCACTGGCATCACCAGCCACAATTTCTGCTTCCCGTGCGGCTTCCGCTACCCGTTGAATCGAGTCAGTCATCACCTGTACCGAATTTAAGGTTACTCCTAACTCTTCTGCTTGTCGCAAAGCATCACTTGATAAAGCTCTCGCAAATGTTTCGGAATTAGTTGCACCTTTTGTTACCTCTTTTGCTGCTACTTTTACTTGTTGGACAATATCCCGGAGGTTTTGAATTGTCAGATTAAAGGCATCAGCAACGGCTCCTAGTACGTCGGCTGTCACTTCGGCTTGGACTGTCAAATCACCTCTAGCAGCCCCCTCCACATCGTCTAACAGGCGAATCACTTGGCGTTGCAAATTTTCTTTGGCTTCTTCTTGTTCATCAGCTTTGCGTTGGGCATCATGTGTAGTTCTAAAAATCACACGAGCCATTTCATTAAAGCCAGTAGACAAGCGCCCTAATTCATCTTCGGAATACACCGTGGCTTGCACATTCAGATTACCTTGACTGACTGCATCAAACTGAGCTTGCAAATCATTAGTGGTGCGGCGAATTTGCTTGAGTGTTAGATTGCCCATAAAGGCTGCTGTCCCGAAACCAGCAATACCCGCAGCCAGTGACATTGCCCAGCCTGTATTCCTAACTGATTCCCGTTGTTCGGGTGGCGAAAAGTTAGTAGTTGTGAAGCTAACTGTAGCTACCACTAATGCCGAGAAAATGCCAACTGTGCCAGCCACGAACCAGGGTTTCACATCGAGGGATGCATTCTCTAAAGGTGCTAGCCAGCCTTGCTCGACGCTAACGTTAAGTTCTGGCTTCGAGACATTTTTTTCAGTAAATATAGGAACTGCTTCTGGTTGGATATTATCTGAGCCGGTAATGGAGAACAGTTCATCTTCGCGTTCTTTCGGCTCATTTTTAGAGTTAGATCCCGTGTCTTTACCTTGTACTTTACCACTACTGTCTAGTGAACCCGAATTCATAGACATATCATCAAAGCTAGAACTTGCTTCTGTTAAGTCAAATCCGGGAATGTTTCCTAAATCATCAAATTCATCAAAGTCATCTAAAAACTCGATATTACTCTGAGAATTTTCGCCCTTTAGTAAACTATTTGTATCTTCATCAGAGCCAAAAGCAGATTTAAATGCTTCAAAATCAAAACCATCATCATCATCATCATTAACAAAGTTATTTATATCTACAGCTACATCACTGGAGATATGCTGGTCTTTTGGCGAATAACTACCATTTAAATTTGAGGATATTTCTTCATCTTCTATTTTCTCTAACCAATTATTAGAGTCCGACTGAGGTAAATTATCTGGAGTATTATTACTTAAATCATGGGGTTCTGTTGAATCCATGTTGAGATTTTCCTGACCCATCAGCAAAGTTTCGTCTTCCTGACTATTTTTTTCTAGGTCAAAATTTGACAGATTTGGCTCTTTTTCAGGCTCTTCAGTCAATATCTCAGGAGGAGTTTCTAAACTATTGCTCGTTGAAAAACTAACTTCTGCAAAAGCTGGATCATCTACATCTTGATCATAAGTTAGCGGAATTTCCTTCGAGTAGTCTGTGGCCGTATCTGATAAAATCCCGCCAATTTCTGGCTCATTTACACTTTCGGAGGCAATCTCGTTTTGCCAGAAAACGGGTAAATCTAATTCAACTTGCTCGTCTTCGCTATTGGCATGAGATTCTGTCCCGCTTTGATTTTGATTCAAAGCAAAAGGGTCTTCGCTCAAAGATGCGGTTGAATCTGGCGTTTGATTAAATGAAATACTGTCTGCGGGCATCTCAAATGGATTGTCTGAGGATAGCTCTTCTGCATCTATAGATGGTTGAAGCTCTTCCAAGGAATCCATTTCAAATCTGTTGCTATCTAAGTTAGCAAACATCCCAAAATCTTCTAATTCTGGTGGATTAGATTCCAGATTATCAGAAATTTCTGTAACATTTATTTGCTCTAGCTGATGATTTTCTTCAATACCAAGCTCTGGCTCTAGTGATTCTTGGTATTGATTGATGCTTTCTAAACCATTATTGGCAAAACCAATAATTTCTTGATCATCAGACAACTGCAAAACTTTTTGATACTCTTGGTGTGCAACATCGTACTGCTGCAAAACATAGTAGATATGACCCCGTAACAAATGGCAATTAGCATCATCTGGTACGTTTTGCACCACTTCGTCAACTAAAGTGGCGGCAACTTCATAGTTCTGTTGTGCATAGGCTGTGCAAGCCTGCTTATATGAATCTAGATAATCGTTTAAACTAGCTGCCATTTGCTGCCTCCCTCCCAATTTCATCCTGCCCACCTCGCGCTCCGCAAAATTGCCATTTGATCAAGCAGTCTTAAGCACTGTTTATTACTAGCATCTATTAACCACTCTCCACGTAAAAACGGAGTCATAGTATCGGGTAAATTAGTTGGTGGCATTAAATTCTGGATATCCAGCCACTCCATACCACCAATTTTTTCTACCGCCAAGCCCACAATTGTGTCTTGTTCTTCAATAGCAATCACCGGAATTTCGGCTCTATCTGTGTTTAATGCGGTTGCTTCACCCAGGAATTGACCCAAATCAGCCACCCAAATTACTCGACCTCGTAAATTTAGAGTACCCAAAAGTAAAGGAGAAGCATTAGGAATCGGGGTAATTCTATCAGGACTTAATTCCATCACCTCTCGGATACCAGTAGCTGGTAGGGCAAATTCCTGATCTGAGGGAATATAAAACCGCAAATGTAATTCACCTTCAGGACTTTCTACTTGTAGTTCTGGCCGAAACTGGTCTTGGCCACTACCAGTTAAAAAGTCCGGTTTGCTGACCATATCGTTTTTATCCTCGCAGCAGTTGTTTGACTGTTCCCACCAATTCGGTTGGTTGAAACGGTTTGGCTATGTAAGCATCGGCACCTTGCTTCATACCCCAGTAGCGATCAAATTCTTCACCTTTAGAAGAACACATCACTACGGGGACATTTTGGGTTTTCGGGTTGGACTTTAACCGACGACACAATTCATAGCCGTTCATCCGGGGCATAACAATATCCAATACCACTAAGTCGGGAGGAGCTGTTTGAATTGCCTCCAATGCTTCTACTCCGTCATTGGCGTGTGTAACTATTAAACCACTTGCTTTCAGGAGGTCTGTAATCATCTCCCGTTGTGCGATACTGTCTTCCACAATCAGAACTGTACTCATAAATGCCTATCTACCTCCTGGTGTAGACGTTCCTTGTTGGAACATTCCCTGATCCCCCCGCAAAAAATTATTGTATAAATTAATTTTATTGTTTCACTAATGTACTAGATCATAGCCTTGTACTGGAGTCAATTGATTCTGTGATAACATCTTTTGCCCAAGTTTTTATGGCATCAGTAAGTATTGCATTTTGTTGGTGTCCCTGGATAAGGCTGCACGTTTATATATTTTTCTACGAGCATAAGTAACTCAGTATCCCCAAAGGGCTTGGTTAAATAATCTGTAGCTCCGACCATTGTCGCCCTGACTCGATCAATAAATTTGTCTTTGCCAGTTAGCATGATAATCGGTATATTTTGAAATGCGCTACTGTGCCGCAACATGGCACAAATCTCGTAACCATCCAATTCCGGCATAGCAATGTCACATAAGATTAAATCTGGCTGGAGTTGAAAAATCAGACTGATAGCCTCTAAGGGATTGGTCAAAGCGATCGCTTCATATCCTTGTTGTTTTAAGATTGACTCTACAGTCTCGCAGATAGTTTTAGTATCATCAATACATACTACTCGCACTTTGTACTTATCATCGACTTCTGATGATTGTCTGTGTGTCGCTGAATTATTCGTAGTTGAATATACTAACTGTAGCCAACCCTGTTGTACATACGGATAGATGGCATTGGCGACTGTCAAGATGTCTCGGTTGAGATGGCGAGCTAGTTGACGCAGGGTTGTCTTACCATCTGCCCAATGCTTGAGCTTATTGATTGTTGCTTCTGGCAGTGAAGATTGTAGTTGAACCATATCAGCAAGGATTGGTAATTGTTCAGAAGACTGAATATGTGGATAAAGCTGTTTCCATGCTTGTATTTGTTGTGTGACTTTGTGTACTAAAGGGGCAACTTCTAAGCTGGTTAATTGCGGGGTCAGCGTCGCACCCTGCCGAAAAATAAAACTCCCTTGGTGTAAACTCAGCAAATCAAACAGCGTCTCGTACACCAAGCTGTGAATAATACTATGCCCTACTTTGGGCTCGATGATATTCCGTTCTAACAATGCCCAAAGATAGCCATATTCTGGGGCATTCTGTGAGCCGAGGGAGGCTAGTTGCTGTTCATCAAGTCGCGTCTCGACACGGTAATGACGTAAGTAATCATCAATCCGTGACAAATTAGTATCACCTTGTTGCGAGTAGATAATTTGACCGTTGAGGAAGAAAACGAACCAAAACTGTTTTTCACTATTCGACGCATGGTGATGCGTGAGTTTGTCGCTATTGTGAAAGCAGGCTTCCACCAAAAGTTGCCCAGTTCGCTGTCCTAACTGAATTAATTGCAGGATACTGCGAATATCAATTTCAATTAAATTTCCCTGCATTTAGGTTGAAGGCTCTCCTGATGATTCCATTCACATTTTCTGTTAATTTTGCTCATTAAGTGTCTACTTTTTTAGCCGATGAATCAGGTATTATTACACAAAATATTCTTTCCTTTACAAACTAGCCCCCCTGAGAGGATAAAATTTGCTACAAACTATTAACTTTTGTAAACTAATCTGTGAACCCTAGTGTTAATACGGAAGTCATCAGCACTGCCATCAGGACAAAATATAAAGGCATAATTAAACTGTTTTTATAAATATCAAGACGTTTATTTTACGTCTATAAGTAATTTTCTCTGTCTTTATTGCCTAAAATTAGGTAAAATTAAGACGAATTAACAGTATTATCTCAGGTATATCCCCTAAGACGGACATCAAGTACACAAGAGGACAAGCGGTGTGCTGTATTTAGCAGAAGTACAAAAACAGAAAGGCGGCTTACTCAGTGGTGGAGCTAAAACCGAACTGAAACTGCTAGCGTGTCAGCGAACCGACCAGAATTGGAGTACTGTGTCGGAAGAAGCAATTAGCGCTGAGGACGCTAGTAAATTAAATGATGGCGCACTAGTACTGGTGGAAATGAATCCGCATCGTCAAGTGCAGCGAATTCAAGAAGCTGGTCGGCCATTAGTGAACATTTTGCAAAATTTTTCCCGTCAGTTGGAAAAGTTTAAGCTCAAGGAAGATGAAATTGATCAGTGGAAAGAATCACTAACATTTCAGGCGCAGGAGATGAATCGCCGTGAAATGGATATGGAGGCTCGTTTAGAACATTTACAACAAATGGAATCAGAGTTTCAACTTCTGGAGTCACAGCAACAAGAAGTTGAGACCAACCGCGAGCAGATTTCACAGTTGCAGGCAGAGGTTGAGCGAAACCGTGAGGAACTAGAGGGCGCTTGGGAACATTTGCGAGGTGAGCAACGCCGCCTAGAAGAGTCTCAAGCCAATTCCCTTCAGGGTCAGGTTTTAGATGCGGAACAAAGTCGGGTAATGAGCGAGTTACTTGAGCGCTTGTCTAATAGAGTTGCAGCCACGGAAACTGTCAGGGAACACCTGAATCTAGCTTTGGAATTAGTTGAAAGCCAGCAAGCAACTTTAAACCCACATTGGGAAAATCTAGAGCAGCAAAGAAATATCGCGACTCAACAGCAAGCAGAAATTGACCGTTTAGCCCAAACTTTAAGCGATCGCCAAAACGCATGGCAACAAGCACGGGATTTTTTGGAAGAGCAAAAAGCTCAATTGAAAGTGAATACTGCAACTCTTGCTAGTAAGCAAGATTATGTTCAAATAATCCAGAAACAGTTGCAACAACAGGATATGTTACATCAACAAATTCGCTCTTTGGCTGCAACTTCTGGTGATGTAGTCCTCAGCCAGCAAGTTGATGTAGAAGCGTTGGAACAGATGTCTTTAGAAGAACTACAAAAAGTAATACAAGACTTGAATTATAAGTTGGAAATGGATTCTAGCTTTGTCCACGATCAGGAGCAAGAACTGACATATAAGCAGGAAACCATAGACGAACTGCAACATCAGATCAAGGAAGCAGGCGACAAAGATAAAATCAATTTGGAAGCGGAACTGGCGGATGAAAAAGACCTATACCAGATGTTAAATGAAACTTTGGTAGGGCAACGCCGCAATTTGCTACAACGGCAAAAGTTGATTAAGCAACATCAAAATATACTTTTGCAACGACAAGGACATACTATTACCAAGACTGAAGAAGGTAATCAAATAGACTTTGCGCCGATATTGTTGCAGATGAAAACCCAACGACAACAACAGTCGCAAGAATTACAAAAGTTAGAATATGACATAGAGCAGATGCGTGCTGCCATTGAGATGGATCAAGGGATGATTGACAATCAAACCCAAGAGCAAAATGAAAAGCAGCAAGAATGTCAGGACATAGAAACAAACTTGCTATCGCTGCGAACAGCAACTTCTGAATGTTGGGGTCGTGTAAATCTCTATCAAGAGGCTTTACAACCGATTCAGGATTCTCTCGACGGATTACGGCATAAGCTGCAAGGAATTGCTGAGTCTTTGACTAAAATTCAAGAAACTGGAGACGATCAACTCCAGGCTATTGGTGAAATGCGTCTCACTCTTCAAGGTTTGATGTCTCAGCCAGAGTTGCTAGCTTCTTAGTGAGTGCTGAGTTAAAAGTTAGGAGTAGTAGTCAAGCAGATCCAATCGCCTTGGACTTGGGCGATCGCACCACCAGGAAATGGATCAGTTTGTGAACGGTTTGGTGCTACAATCAGCGCCGTTAATTTTTCAATGTGTTCAAAACTTGGTGCGTCAGTTAATATTTGTTGCAATAGCTGTCGCATCACCCGACGTTGCAACGCTAAAGGTGCTATTTGCAATACCCGCCGATTTAACCTCAATTCAGCCCCATTTCCCTTACTCCCTACTTCCCCCTCCATCGCTTCTTCTCTCAACTTGTGGGCTGCTTGCTCTAAATATTCCACTTCGGCTTGTAGTAGTTCTGCTGTTTGGGCTAAGGCGGATTCTACTTTGGGGTTAAAATTTGTTTGTAGATATGGGATTAACTCTTGGCGAATGCGATTGCGGGCATATTTGACATCTTGATTAGTGGAATCCTCCCAAACTGGGAGATGAAACTGTTGACAAAATTGTTCTGTTTGTCGGCGCGTTACTTCTAAAAGCGGGCGGACTAGCAAGATATCCGCAGACAGTGTTCTGCGCCAAGTTAGTGCTTGTAACCCATCCGCACCAGTCCCGCGCATCAAGTTGTAAAGCAGAGTTTCGGCGCGATCGCTTGCAGTATGCCCTGTCACAATATACTGATAATTATTGACTTGCGCGATCGCACTCAAAGCTTCATACCGCCAATTACGTGCCGCCGCCTCACTATTTAATGGCTGTGTTGCTGTTTCTAAATAAAAAGATACGCCCAAACTTTCAGCTAATTTTTCCACATGATTGGCATTAGCTTCAGAGTCGGTACGCCAACGATGATCACAATGAGCGATACCTAAATCCCATCCCCATTTAGGTTGTAAATCTAACAGTAATTTAATTAAACACAGAGAATCTTGACCACCAGAAACCGCAACTAATAGCCTTTGATTATGCTCAAATAAGTGGCGCGAGCGAATGGTACGATGTATTTTTGCGTGTAAATCACTCCATACCATTTTTGGTTATTACATCAGTGTGTATTTGTGGTTAAAATTTGGTCAACTATTGTGAGCTTTGCATTTCTTCAAGTTGTTGATAAATTTCCTCCAATGGAAATTCTGGCTCATCCGGGCAAAATTCCAAAGAAAGTCTCACTTTTCCTTTCGTCCATCCTTCAGCACTAAATTTTAAAACTTCACAATCTAATCCTTGACAGTATAAACTTTCTTCAGTTGTTCCTTCTGCTCCCAGATATTGTTTAATCGCTGAAATCAAATCATGAACTTTAAATGTTCCAGACACATCTAAATTATTAAAAATAGCTGGTTCCACATACACAACTTCATGATGATTTAGTCGTTCAAATCCATTTTCCATATAAATCTCCTATCACTAAGTCTAATGTTTCCATAGAGATAGATGTTCAGCCCAAATAAAATAATACTTTTCTTGAGATAGATGCTGTCTAATTTAAATGTATGAATTAACGCATTTATACAATGAATACGTTAATGTCAGCCTAACCCAACCTAATTAGTTAGTGCTTACATTTTAGTATAATTAACTCTTTCTGGAGCTAATTGTTGAGTTTATTCAATCAAGATTGTTAAAAATCAGCATTTATTGTTTTGCCAGTGGAAGTTTTAATAAGCCTCGTTTAACTCGCTTACATAAAAGTAGGTTGAAAGCCCCGTACTTTGAAGCCGGGGATGAAAACCACAATGCAGGGTTGCTCCTGCTATGATATGTACGTGCGCTTCCAGTAGGAATAACCGCAGACACTAAAGTTCTGACCTAGTACGGAGAAATCCCGGCATATAAGTCACTACTGCAATATGCAGCAAGCCTACATCACTGCAAACAATGGCAGGTTAGGGAGTGTTCCACAACTTTGGGCAAGTGCGGACTCGCGAACAAGGCACAAAATGTCAGTAAACAAAAGTAGAGCCACAAGCAGGTTAATCCTGTTCAAGGGTTGTAGAACGGATTTGACCCCGTTACTCGTAAGAGACAAAACTGAAAAGTGGAAAGACACGGCTTAAGCCTGTCTTGAAACAACAGCTTGAATCTCTGTGTCTTTCCACCGGAAAGAGGTCAATGGAAGGGACACCTCCAAAGTAATTTGTGCAGTCGGGGTATCGACTGTTGGGTTAGGTGATCTAAGATGGGTTTCGCCTGCAATTGCTGCTTGAACCCAGAATCCCCCGAAGAGAATTCGGGGGAGTATGTCAACCTAATTGCTCGGAATCAGCTGCTGTACCTGCTGTTGCAAAGCCGGGTCTTGCTGAATGGCGACCAATATTTCATTGAAGCGGTTTGGTTCTAACCCTCCAGCCCGCACTACTTCTTCTTGTTGGGAGAGGGTTTCTTGTTGGATTAACTGGATTTCCGAAGCTACTTGGTTAAAAGACTGTTCCTCCTCTGGAGTTACAGGTGAAGAGGGTTGAGCCTCTGGTGACTGCTGTGCTTCGGAAAGCTCTTGAAATCGCTCTACACTCAGAGGCGATTGTTCAATAATTTGTACCGATCTCTGTTGAGATGCTTGACCAATTTCCTGCAAACTGGGGATAACGCTGGCAAATTGTTGCAGTTCTTCCTGGCTCACAGTAGTTTGTCCTTGAGGTTGTTCAACTTGTGCCTCTGGAACTTGAGACAATTGGGTTTGAGGTTTTGATTCTGGAGCTTGTGCTAGAGCTGAAAGATTGCCTGCAAGTAATAAAACCAAAACAGAGCTACCTTTCAAAAGTTGCTTTAACATACAGACTTCCTCCGTAGAATTATTTATCTTGCCTTAGCAAGGGAACTGGTTTCAAAAAATTAAGCTTCTTGGATTCTGTTTCCAAGATGTGTACTCAGCTATTGAAGTTATATGAAACACCCAGTATTACTGATGGATTAAAAGTTTTATGTACACTATTCACATCAGTTCCCGCATAGCTTAATACATCTTTACCGATTTCTGCAAGGTGACAGAGACAGGTATAGCAAAAATTAAAAGTCAAAAGTCAAAAGGGAGCCTCCGGCACGCTACGCGGTAAGCGCAGCCATGCCCGCTAGGGCGTTACAAAATTGAAATACTTGCTGTGACTTGATTTGGCGAATTGGTTATGTCCTAACTGCCTTGGCGGTTGCTATATTTGCTGCGGAATATCACTGCCTGGGAAACGATGAAAAAAGAAGCAGATAGCAGAGGTATTAGTGTTAGCGAATTGATAGAAGGTTTTGGTAGAAGATTAATTAATCAAAAGCCGTCCTAGAACGACGGGGCTTGTATCCCAGATTTTCGGTCAGTTGAGGGGCGATTGTGCAGCTTTTACCGTGGGATTTAAATTAACATTCATGAAAAAAGCCCCCGGATGGAGGCTGGTTTAGTTATTCGCGTGGAGTGAACAACCAATAATTAATACTCAAAGTAGGTAGAGTAATCCGAACAAAATAATCCAAATTACGTCCACAAAGTGCCAATAGATTTCCGCTGCTTCGATACCGAAGTGCTTTTCATTACTGTAGTGACCGGGAACGCGCGATCGCCACAAAACAGCAACAATGGCCAAAACGCCAATAGTAACGTGCAGACCGTGAAAGCCAGTTAAAACATAAAATGAACTAGCAAACAAATTGGTAGTCAGACCAAATTCCAGGTGAGCATATTCATA
>REBL01000193.1 GCA_007692755.1 Nodularia sp. (in: cyanobacteria)
AAGCTGGGCGAAATGTATCTCCCCACTGTACTAAACAATGGGCTTCATCTAATATCAACCCATTAATTTGTAAGTTGGGATGACACAATTTTTCCCATACTGGCACACTCAATAAAGTTTCTGGGGATAAATACAGTAATCTGAGTTGTTGTCTTTCTAAAGCTTGCAGTGTAGCACGGCGTTGATGAATCGGTAATTCACTATGCAAAAGTGCTGCTTTTTGTTGGCGCTGAAGTAATTCCTGTACTTGGTTTTCCATCAGTGCTACCAAGGGCGAAACTACTAAAGTTAATCCTGTTTGTAGCAGTGCGGGAAGTTGAAAACAAATTGATTTTCCACCACCTGTGGGCATAATAATCAACGCATCTTTTTTGGCTAATAAACTGCTGACTATTTCGCCCTGTGGCGGACGGAAATCATCGTAACCCCAAATTTGTTTAAAAGTAGTGCGAACTCCTTGCCAAGAGGTTTTTGCAGGGTAAATCATGAGGATTTTTATAGCTATCTTAATTTGTTGATAATATCAAGTCTGTTGCAATGCTTGTAGCGGTTATCAGTTGAGTGAGATACAAGAACCCCACCCCCAACCCCCTCCCCGCAAGCGAGGAGGGGGCTATGATGTACTTAATTTAAGTGCATTATGATTATGCCTTGACTTAAGTAAGTGCTTTTCTCGCTGTTACCTGATTAATTGGTAACTCAACCAAAAACTCTGTACCTTTGCCGATTTCTGATTGACAGTAAATTTTGCCTTTGTGTTTTTCTGTGACAATCTGATAACTAATAGAAAGTCCTAATCCTGTGCCTTTACCGACAACTTTAGTGGTAAAAAATGGGTCAAATAGTCTTGAAATCAGCTTTTGATCGATGCCAATGCCATTATCGGCAACGCGAATACAAATCCAGTCTTTATTGAGTAGGGATGTAGAAATTCTGATTTCGCTGGGGTTGGCAGTTATTTCCTGAAAGGATAGTTTGGCGTTTCGCTGTTCTAGGGCATCAATGGCGTTGGAAATCAAATTCATAAATACTTGATTTAACTGACCGGGATAGCATTCTATGCTAGGTAAAGTATCATAAAATTTGCTGATATGAATGCTAGAGTTCTCGCCGGAAGGCTTCAAACGATGTTGCAAAATCATTAAAGTACTGTCGATACCTTCATGAATATTTGCTGTTTTAAAGTCGGCTTCATCTAGCCGCGAAAAGTTGCGTAAAGAAGTGACAATTTCACGAATACGCTCTGTACCAACTTGCATAGACTGAAACAACTTCGGTAAATCATCGAACAAAAACTGTATTTCGGTTTTTTTTAAATATTCTTTTAACTCTGGTGTAACATCAGGATGATTACGCTGATAAAGTTCGAGACAGCGCAATAATTCTTGGGTATATTGTTGGGCGTGTTCTAAGTTGCCGTAGATGAAATTAATCGGATTATTAATTTCGTGCGCGACTCCTGCTACTAATTGCCCCAAGCTGGCCATTTTTTCAGCGTGGATCATTTGCGTTTGAGCAGTGCGTAGTTCTTTGAGTGCTTGGGCAAGTTGATTGGCTTCTTGACGAGTTTCACCTAGTAAACTGCATTGTTCAAATAAGTTGGCTTGATACAATGCTACGCTGATTTGAGCAGCTACTTGGGTGACAAATTCTGAGTCTGTTTCTTCCCAATGACGGGGATGACTGCATTGATGCACACACAAGAAACCCCACAATTCTTCGCCTTCTTTTAATGGGACAACAATCTGGGCTTTGACTTGGAATCGCTCAATAATATCTAAATAAGGTAGTTTAGAACCAACGCTATTGACATCAGATATTACTTGCACTTCTCCTTGGCGATATTGCTGTGCGTAGTGGTTACTGAAGCGATAATCTTGCACTTTCACGGCGAGGGTGGAATCAAATGAGGGTAAAACATCCTCAGTGATAAATTGACCAGTAGAAAAATCCACATCAGGGTCAAAACGGAAGATGGCGACTCGATCTGCCGAGAGCGATCGCCTGACTTCTTGTACAGTAGTTTTTAAGATTGTCTCCAAATCTAAGGATTCCCGAATTTTGACGACTAAATCAAACAAAATTCGGCGCTGTTCCGCAGACTGCTGCATTTGATCGGCACGGTTTTGGATTTGCAGCATCATTTGCGAACTTTGCAGGGCTACTCCTAATTGACTGGCAACTTGTCCCAAAAATTCTACTTCCACACTATCCCAAGCACGCGGTGCAGAATGTTGATAAGCTGCCAGCAATCCCCAGAGGTTGCGACCAACAAAAATTGGTGTCAAGGCATAAGCACGAATCCGAAATTGCTCTAAAATATCTAGGTGACAGCGTGAGTGTCCGGCTTGGTAGATGTCGCTAACTGCAAAATTTTCGTTGTTGCGGTAGCGACCGCCTTTGGTGTCTTGCAGGTGGGTGTCTTCCCAAGCGAGGTTTTTGCCAAAAGGATTGATACTGTCCCACTGTGCCTCTACCACGCCGAAATTACTGACAAATTCACCACTCCAGTCTTCGTTAAAGCGATAAACGGCAACTCGCTCTACACGCAGCATTTTACAGACTTCTTGACAGGTGGTTTTGAGAATTAAGTCAATATTCAGGGAAGAACGAATTTTCCCCACAACTTCTGTGAGTGTCCGTTGTCGGGCGATCGCATCTTGCAGGGCAATTGCTTGTTGTTTCGATTGAGTTAAATTCTCGGCTTGCTGAATTGCTACTCCTAATTGCGCTCCCACCTGTCCCAAAAATTCCACTTCGTAGTTTACCCATTGCCGTGGACTAGAATGTTGATAGGCTGCTATCAATCCCCACAGTTTTGGTCCGATGAAAATCGGGGCTAAGGCATAAGCCCGAATTTTGAATTGTTCTAAAATGTCCAGGTGACAGCGTGAGTGTCCCGCTTGGTAAATGTCATCGACTGCAAAACTTTCGTTATTGCGGTAACGTCCACCTTTGGTTTCTTGCAGATGGGTGTCTTCCCAAACTAAATTTCTGCCAAAGGCAGTAGTTCTATCCCACTGTGTTGGGACACCAAATTGGCTGACAAATTCGCCACTCCAGTCTTCATTGAAGCGATAAACTGCCGCCCGTTCTAGTTTCAAGAGTTTGCAAAGTTCCTGACAGGCAATGTCTAAGATAATTTCGGGGTTCAGCGATGAGCGAATATTCCCCACTACTTCCATCAAAGCACGTTGCCGAGCGATCGCATCTTGCAATTCTGCGGTGCGTTGTTTGGTTTGTTCGAGGATTTCGGCTTGTTGCATAGCTACGCCAAAATAGCTGGCGGCTTGGGCGATAAATTCTACTTCGTGGTCATGCCATTGGCGAGGGCTAGAATGTTGATAGGCGGCAAGTAGTCCCCAAAGTTTTGCACCTATGAAAATCGGGGCGATCGCATAAGCCCGAATTTGAAACTGTTCCAATACCTCAAGATGACAACGGGCGTGTCCAGCATTGTAAATATCAGCGACGGCAAAGGGGTCATTTTGGCGATATCGCCCTCCTTGGGTTTCTTGCAAATGAGAATCTGCCCATACTAAATCTTGCCCAAAGGCTGTTAATGTATGCCAAGGGGATTCTGCAAAGCCATAACTATTAATGAAATTTCCACTCCAATCAGGATTAAAGCGGTAGATTGCTACTCGCTCAATGTGCAATTGCCGACAAATCTCTTGGGAAGAAGAGGAACACAGAGATTCCATGTTAGCAAACGCCCGCACCTTAGCCAAAATCCTGGTCAAGATTTTTTGATACTGAACCGCTATCTGTAACTGCTGTTGAGACTCTTGGAGGTCTAGGCGGTGAGCAATTTCATAATCGTTGATAGTCATAGAGTTTAAGGATAATAGAATACTTACTTTGAGTGTTCCCTTTTTTTTGGGGGATTTTTCCAATGACCGCTAAAATTGGCGCAGTTAACGAGTATAGTTTTGTACTTCCACTGGTACGTTAATTGTTGAAGGCACACGAGAATCAGCGATCGCTTCCCCAGCCACTAATTTTAATGGCAAAACTCCAGCCCACACAGGTAAAGCATAATCGGCTTCATCATCTAAGGGTGCGCCTGTCCGCACTTTAGCAGATGCTTCTGTTACAAGGTTTGGATCGTAGCGATTCAGTCCTGTATATTGGGACTTTCTCAAAAGTGCTGTTTCCGGGATTGCGAATTGGTTATTTAGTATTACCGAAGAATTTAGTGGCTATATTTACCCGTGCTAAGTGGTTAAGCGATCGCCATTTACCAATCTTAGAACAGCAAGCACTTGCAGATTTTATTACAGAAGGACATTTAGAACGTCATATTAGAAAGATGCGATCGCTTTATGAACGGCGTTGTCAAGTCCTGGTTAAGGCGTTAAATGTTCATCTTGGGAAAAAAGTCACTATTTTAGGAGAAAAAGCAGGAATCCATTTAATGGTCAAAATACATAGCGATCTCAGCGATGAAGAAATCATCTATCGTGCAGCCCAAATGGGTGTGGGAATCATGTCTGCTAAATCCCAATATCTTAAACCTGATCATACAGGTGAGTTTATTTTCGGCTATGGTGAATTGACAGAACAACAGCTAGCCGAGGGTATTCATAGATTCGCTCAAATCTTTGCTGGTTAAGCTAGTAGGGCAAATTTTTTTATAAGCTGATATCTTAAAGAAAGATAGACGAGTAGCTGAACTGATCACAGAGATTCAAGCTCTTTTGGGAAGTTAAATCAGGAGAAAGTTAGATGAATTTTGAGGAATTAGTGTTAGAAAGATTACGTCATTTACCTGTGGATAAACAGCAGCAACTATTAGATTTCGCCGAATTTTTGTCTCAAAAAGCTACTATTAAGAAACCTTTAAGGTCTATTAGAGGATTATGTGCTGATTTAAAAGTAGATATTACTGAAGAGGATATTGCTCAAGCACGTCAAGAAATGTGGGGTAATTTTCCCAGGGATATCGTTTCATGACATCAGTAGTAGCAGATACACACACTTTAATTTGGTACGTTTTTGACTTGCAGAGGTTGTCATCAGCCGCATTAACAGCGTTGGAACAAGCAGTTAATACAAGTAATCCTATTTACGTCTCAGCTATCACAATCATAGAAATTGCTTATTTAGTTGAGAAAGGACGCTTTGCAGAAGAAGTATTAACACGAATTTTAAACGCTTTGGATGACCCCAATATAGGTATTATACTTGTACCTCTAGATAGGAATGTTTCAGGAGCAATTCGACAAATTGACCGGGTAACTGTTCCTGATATGCCTGATAGAATTATTGCCGCTACAGCTTTCTCCTTGGGTATTCCTTTAGTTACTCGTGATTTGCGAATTCAAGCTTTAACCACTATAAAAACTATTTGGTAAAAAATCTTGATATCTGTATTTGCCGCATGATCAGAAAAGACTCTAGTACAGGTCGGCGGAAATATGACAACCATTTAAATAACAGACGAATTCTGGGTTTGATTTGCTTTAAACCCACATTCCGCGTCGGAGAGGGGTTGGGGGTGAGGTTCTATATTTTATTAAATCAGCATTCTTAGCCAAAAAAATAGGGCGGGAAAAACCCACCCTGAAACCAGATATCTGACTGAATTTTCTACGCCGTTACTTCTTCTTGCTTATCTTGAGGTTGCAAAGATGCGTAAAGACGATTCAAAGCATTCACATAAGCTTGCGCGGAAGCAACGATGATATCTGTGTTCGCCGCATGACCAGAAAACACTCTAGAATCATGTCGGAGTCGAATAGTTACTTCCCCTAAAGCGTCAATTCCTTCTGTCACTGACTGTACAGAAAACTCAATTAACTCATTAGGTACATTGACTACGCGATTAATTGCTTTGTAAACAGCATCTACTGGCCCCGTACCAATAGCCGCATCAGTCAATTCTTCACCGTCTGGGGTGCGGAGGGTGACTGTAGCTGTGGGACAAGCATTATTACCGCAGGAAATTTGCACCAACTCGACGCGGAACAAATCAGGAGTTTGTTGAATTTCATCATTAACAATAGCTTCCAAATCCCGGTCAGAAATTTCTTTCTTTTTGTCGGCTACGTCTTTGAATCTGACGAATGCTTTATTTAATTCGGTTTCTGATAGTTCAAAGCCCAATTCTGTCAACCGGCTACGGAAAGCATTTCTGCCGGAATGTTTGCCCAATATGATATGATTGTCCGTTAAACCAATCAATTGAGCATCCATGATTTCGTAGGTGAGCTTGTTTTTCAACACTCCATCTTGGTGAATTCCGGACTCGTGAGCAAAGGCGTTAGCCCCTACGATAGCTTTGTTTGGTTGCACTAACATTCCCGTCAAATTAGAAACTAGGCGGGAGGTTTTATAAATTTGACGCGTATCAATATTAGTTAGTGGTGCTTCAGAATCGACTGGTCTGCCTAAGAAGGGATTGAAATATTGTCGCCGGACGTGTAAGGCCATGACCAATTCTTCTAAGGAAGCATTTCCGGCTCGTTCTCCAATGCCGTTAATGGTACATTCTAATTGGGTTGCACCATTTTTGACAGCTTCGAGGAAGTTGGCAACTGCCAAACCTAGATCATTATGTCCGTGTACGGAAATAATCGCTTGATCAATATTGGGGACATGATCTTTAATGCCTTTAATCATTCCCCCAAATTCACTGGGGGTCATGTAACCTACAGTGTCAGGAATGTTAACTGTTGTTGCGCCAGCTGCGATCGCTCGCTCTAATACTTCATAAAGAAATTGTGGGTCAGAACGCGCCGCATCCATCGGCGAAAATTCCACATCTGCCATGAACGACTTGGCATAAGCTACCATTTCTTCAGCGATCGCTAACACTTCGGCGCGTGATTTCCGCAACTGATACTCTAAATGAATATCAGAAGTCGAAATAAATGTGTGAATTCGTCCATGAACTGCTGGTTTTAAAGCCTCGGCTGCGGCGGCAATATCGGCTTTAATCGCTCTGGCTAAACTACAAATTACCGGGCCATCTTCTGTTCCCACAAGTTGGGCAATTTTCTGAACAGCTTGAAAATCTCCCGGACTCGCAAAGGCAAAACCAGCCTCAATTACATCTACGCCTAAGCGGGATAATTGTTTGGCGATCGCTAACTTTTCATCTATATTTAGAGTCGCTCCCGGACATTGTTCTCCATCTCTGAGAGTCGTATCAAAAATGATAATTTGCTCGGCTTTGTTAATCATTTTTCCTCATTGTTAAGTTTTTACAGTTTGCTTAAAATAACTTGAACCTTAGTTTTTTACTTTTAAGATTTGTAAATATTTGCTAAGATTACTAACCTTCTACTTTTTCTATACTGTCTCTGATATCATTTAAATCAATATATCTATCAGTAGCATTACGAAGTTCTCTGGCTATCATCCCTTCGGTCGATACCACTGTAATATGCGTATTTTTTGAGCGTAATAGTTCTATGGCTCTTTCAAAATCACCATCACCACTGAATAAAACTACTCGGTCATATTGATCTACTGTATTAAACATATCTACGACAATTTCAATATCTAAATTAGCTTTTTGGGAATAGCGCCCAGATGAGTCATCATAATATTCTTTAAGAATTTTAGTTCTAACTGTATATCCTAAGCTAATTAGCGCATCTCTAAAGCCTCGCTGGTCTTGCGGGTCTTTTAAGCCAGTGTACCAGAAAGCATTGATTAATGTTGTATCTGACTGCTCGTGTTTGAAATAGTCTAAGACTCGTCTTGGGTCAAAAAACCAGCCATTTTTTTGTTGAGCATAGAACATATTGTTTCCGTCTACAAAAATAGACAGACGATTCATTGGGGAACCCATAGAAAAATACACCTAATAAATAGAAAAGTAATTAGATTGGACAATAGATTATAGCAATTCTCAACTGATAAATTTGCTAAAATCCCTATAACAGGGTTTTATGTATAGCTTTTATCTTACCTCTTGCACCGCATAAAATTGGCTAAATTGTTGGACTTAAGGTGATGAGACTTGAACCTTTTGAACTGTAACAGTTTAAGAGACACCTCGTGATGAATATTTATCCATAGAATTGACTGATTAACAGCATTCTTGGCTAGATAACTGTCAAGTTTACTTCTAAAGAGGTAAAGCATAGGTCTTGGGGTAGGATATGGCATAATGGCCATCTATAAATTTTTAAGTCAACAAAAGTATAAGGTTTATGGTAAGTATCAGACTTGCACAATATCTGCCAGTCGCACCACAATAAACTCCCCATAGATAAATTCTACGAGGCTTACCCGTTGGGGGAAGAAAATCAAATCTTACCCTAACTAAGTGCTGAATCGGCACATTTCCAACTTCAATCTGTGGAACAATCACAGCTTTGATCTCAATCAGAGAATAAGTTGGGCCGGATTTGGGTTAAGAGCTTTCCAAATCGCAATTCACTAACCCAATTTTGGTGAAAAATAAAAAATACATTACAAAAGTATAAGTTTCTCATTTAAATTTTATTTCAACGTATTTGTCGTAAACTCAGGCCTGAATAAATAAATAAAGTAGTAAGTACGCAAATCAACTATTAACACGATATGGCAAAAGAAACTACATCTACTTTAACCAAAAAATATGTCTCTGCTGCCAATATAACCTCAAATAAACCGATATAAGTGACTCAGACAGCATTAAGCAAGTCTGAGCAAATGGCACTCTTAGGTGATTTGCTCATGGGGATTTCCTTCGTGGGTGCAGGATTGCTGAGTGTCTTTGGTTGCTCTTGGGTTCCATTAATGGAAAATTCCGCGCTTTCAGAATTTTTTTAACTGTGTAGGTCAATCATACCTCCAGAAAATATGGCGATTTTGGTAATTGATGGTTATTCCCGAACAATACTATAAAACATAACTGTAACAGTATACCTAGTTATAACCACTGGAGTTTTTTGCTTTGAAACGCTCTGCATACGGTGATAGCCTGAAAAAGACTGGTGTCAGAACTATGGCACTGGATGTAGTTTTTGACCAATAGTTCCTGAATGGTACAAGCCCCCAGATTTATCTGTGGAATCAATCAATCGAAAATCCCAAATCTAAAATCCTCAAGTCCCTAGATTTATCTGTGGGGTGAATCTAAAGTCTAAAATCTAAAATTGTTTGACCTACTCAGTCGTTACTTCATGAGGCGTTTCGCACAGGTGCGGTGTCAATAGCTACGATTAATAATGTTTTTCAGCCTTTGCCGTGCTGCGCGTACATGAACGAGGCAACTCTGCTCCACAAAATCACCCATCTTTAAGACACCTGGGCTAGAATCATCTGCAAATACAACTATTTAGTCCAACGATAAAAAATCTTCGGCTGTAGTGGGATGAATGCCTATGGTTTCATTCAACTCTTGCTTTGTAATTCCTTGACGAATTGCCACCCCTAGAGTTTGAATTATTTCGGCGGCGTTTTCCCCCAGCATATGAGCGCCCAAAACTTGTTGAGAACTTTCGTCTACCACTAACTTCACCATCACTGGCTCTTCTGGTTCAAGTAGCTGATACAAAAGGGGTTGGAACTGGGTAGAGTAGCATTTTACCGACTCCCCAAATTTTTCCCGTGCTTTAGCTTCCGTCATCCCCACACCAGACCCCTCTGGACGAGAAAAAACCGCAGAAGGCACATAATCGTAATTCACTGTTTGCGGGTGATTACCAAAAACTGTATTAGCAAAAGCAATACCTTCTGCCTTCGCTACTGGAGTTAATTGCATACGGTTGATGCAGTCACCCACAGCAAAAATATTTTCTTGGGTAGTACAGCAGTATTTGTCTACCTGAATTTCACCTTGTTTACCAACTTCGACTTGAGCCTTTTCTAAACCCAGGTTCTTGGTATTAGGACTCCAACCTGTAGCCACAAGGATAGTATCTGTGGCAATGGTTTCTGCAAAGTTCCCAGTAGTCCTTAACAGCCAACCGTCATCTAAGTGAGTGATTTCTTGCGCCGTGCTGTTAGTAAAAATTTTAATTCCGCGTTTACTTAAACCCTGTTGCACGCCAGAGCGAATGTCGTCATCAAATCCTGACAACATGATCTCATCTGTTTCGACCAATGTGACTTCGCACCCTAAAGCGTGCATCATGCTGGAAAATTCAGCGCCAATATAACCACCACCAATAATTGCCAACCGTTTTGGTAAATAAGGTAAATTAAACATCTCACGAGATGTAATGGCGTATTCTATTCCCGGAATATTGGGCTTATTGGGTCTTCCACCCACAGCGATTAAAATTTTATCGGCTGTAACTTGATGCCCATTCAAATCTAGAGTATGGGCATCAACAAAAGTAGCACGTTCTTTAATTATTTCAATTTCCGCTGCTCGCAACTGTTGACAATAAGAGTAGTTAATGTGTTCAATCTCTCGGTGTACTGACTTCATAAATAGTGTCCAGTCAAAATACCGTTGACACTTACTCCACCCGTAGCTTTGTGCCATTTGGTTTTCTTTAGCAAAATCAGCTGCGTAGACAATCAATTTTTTAGGAACACAACCCCGATTGACACAAGTACCTCCAATGGTTTCTTGTTCAGCCATAGCGACACGGACACCATAGCTAGCAGCTTTTTTTGCTGCGGCTAATCCCCCTGGCCCAGTACCGATGACAAACAAGTCATAATCAAATGTCATAAAAATCTGTTCCTTTGTAACTGTTTTAAAAGCAGAGATATTTCATCTCTTATAGTGATTTAGGTCATGTTTTATCTACTGCCTTTGGGTGGATCAAAAATACGGAAATATGATGATGTATAAACTGTTAATGATATTCAGTAATTTAAAATAGTTTGCTGATTTATAACTTGCGGAGGATAATTAATCTTACTAGGGACAGGTATCTTGAGATAAGGTAGAAAAAAAATATTTATCCAAATAAGTACAAATATAAAAAAGTATCAAAAAATTAATTTTGGCTATAAAATTGAGGATTTTTAGGCTATTAATAGCCCTTACACTGCATATATTACTGGGCTTCACAGACAATTGACTTCTAAGTTATTTCACACAAATTCAAGGAGTGCGAGGATACAAGGGATGTATACATTTCTGCAAAAAATGTGGAATAAAGTTTTACAAAAAATTGATACCATACCATTTATACAATATCAACAGGATTTGGCTTATCAAGCAGCCGTAAAAAACCACATTATAAATCTACCTATTCTGGCAAAGAGTGACTTGGATCTAGTTGAGAAGATAAAATATGAAGGAGTCGTAATTACTTCATTAGAAGAATTGGGAGTTCCATCTACACCTGACATCCTCGCAGCAGCAAAAAACCTGATTACCAAAATACCTCCAAATACTTCTGTCAAGAAAAATGAGTTTGTGATTCACGCTAGTTCCCAGCAAATAATGGAGCATCCAGCGATGTTTTCATGGGGACTTGAACAGCGTTTACTCGATATTGTGGAGAATTATCTTGGTTTACCAGTAGCCTACAATGGTGTATATTTTCGCAGAGATATTGCTAATAAAATCGTGCAAGGTTCGAGATTATGGCATATAGATAGAGAAGATAGAAAGATTCTGAAAATTATAATTTATTTAAATGATACGAATGAATATACGGGACCATTTCAATATATTCCACAAGATTTAACTTTAGAAATAGTCAAAGCTTTAAAATATACATCTGGTTACATTCACGAGCAAAAGATGAGAGAGTTTGTCTCCCCAGAAAATTACAAATCATGTACAGGTTCTGCCGGAACTGTCATTTTTGCTGCTACTGGTAGCATTTTTCATCGAGGGAAGTTACCTATAATCTCTGATAGGTTTGCTATATTCTTTGATTATAGTTCTAGACGGCAAAAAAAAAGATTTCATATGGCAAATTCTCTGCAAAATCATAATTTATCTATGTTGTCCCAAAATATTCCCAAACATAAAAAACAGTATATTTATTATTAAAAAATTTGCCAAATATTTCTGTCGTTGGTCATTTGCTTCTATAAAGACAAGCGGCGACATATCGGTGAAAACTCTTTCGCTTTCGCGATAAACAATAAACCTTTAAATTGTGATATCTTCCTGTTGGTTCAGAGCTAATCGTAAAGTTGATAATACCAAAATAATCAAAAATAAGACTAATCCAATTGTGCAAGCATAGCTAATTTCTAAGTTACTAAAGGCTTCTTCATATAAATAGTAAACAATCGTTTTGGAGCTATTTAGTGGCCCGCCTTGGGTCATAATAAATACTTCTTCAAATACTTTAGTGGCAGAAATTGCTGAAATCACCGCCACTAGTGCTAAATACGGCTTCATTAAGGGAATTGTAATATCCCAGTGTTTGCGGATACCATCTGAACCATCAATAGCTGCGGCTTCATACACATCAGCAGGAATTGATTGCAACCCTGCTAAATAAATTACCATGTAATAGCCCAGTCCCTTCCAAACGGTGACAGCCATGACACTGGCCAGAGAAATTGGTACGATACCCAGCAGCTTCTCTGGACTCGTTAGCCAGGGAATTCCTTCGGGAAAAATATGCCAAGTTTTGAGTAATTGATTGAGTAAACCGTTCTCTGCATACAGCCATTTCCAAGCTATACCAGCAACTACCATTGATATGACTACTGGGGTGTAGAAAGCTGCTCTAAACCAATTCATCCCTCGCAGTTTCTGATTTACCAAAATTGCTAACACTAAGGGAGCCATGACTAAAATTGGTACGACCCCCAAGAGATAGAGAAAAGTATTTTCTAATGTTTTCCAAAAAACTGCATCCTTCCACAAGCGGAGAAAGTTGCCAAAACCTATCCATTGCGGTGGCTGAGTCAGGTCTTCGTAGCTGGTAAAGCTGAGGTAAAACGCTTGTATTGCTGGCCAAAAAACTGTTAAAACCAAGAGAATTAAAGCCGGGAGCAAAAATAAGTAGGGAGTCAGTCTTTGTTTGATGAAAGTCCAGTCTTGAGGCTTAATTTGATTCATGAAGGCATTTTATAGACTCGGTGGATGAATTTTCCACCCGTAAACAAAGATAACAAGGCTAGTTAATATTACACGAACATTTGCCTTTGATTCGCGATCGCCGGAGGGGGGGCTTTGCCCATCGCCGGAGGGGGGGCTTTGCCCATCGCTTGCCAAAACTCACAAAAATACAGATTCAGCTTTTTTGGGGATGTGGCTTGATTTAAGCTTCAATGTTTTTAGGGCATCTTATCTATTTATTGAACGGAGAGCAACTGTGATGGAATCTGAGAACAAATTGCCAATAGAACATCAAAATGTACCAGTCAATCACCGTGGGTTACATGAATTTTTGTACAGTTCCGACGATGAACACGATACGACTGAGGTGGCTGTAACGGCTGAATTCGCCAACAATGGAGCGGACATTATGCCTCTGGAGACTTGGCGCACATCAGACCAGAATGCCAAAATTGCCGGAGTTTACGCTGTTTTGGACGCAGAAAGACAAACCCAGTACATTGGCTATTCCCGGAATGTGTTGCTTTCCCTCAACGGTCATGTTAGCCAATATGGTGAGCAAAAGTGTGCTTTTGTGCGCGTGCAAACCTTTAAATTTCCCAAGCGTCAAGAAATGGAAGATTTGCGAGATGCTTGGATAGCAGAACTGGCAACTACACCACCGGGGAATGCTTCTGAAGGCGGAATCTGGGCGAGTACAGTAGGCGAGGCGGCTAAGGCGGTAATGTCAGAAGCGGAACGCCACGCTTATGAGGAGAAAAAATTAAAATTGCGGAAAGCAATGGCTGATTCAACTTTGTCTCAAGAAATAGCACAAGTGGATGCGAGTGCAGAGGAACGTCAGCGTCAACTGGAAACGGCGGTGAACAACGATGACTGGAGTTCAGTTATTGACGCGCAGACAGAGGAAACTAAGTCTTAATAACAATTCTATGTGAGGTTTCGCCAAATTTAAGTAGAGACGTTATAAGAAAACAGGCTGAAAACCCTTGAGGTGAAGTTTTGGAGCATGGTGGTCAGTGAGCTTGTCGAACTGCGGAAAAACTTAAACGTGCTTTAGACAAGGGATGAAAGCCGACTAAGGCGTTTACGCCTCGGTGACTTTGTGGTAAAATAATTCTCACAGGAACGGTAATTAACCTGTATAAAAACCCAAGTGCCTCACGGCAATCTGTACCTTGACAACTAAATCTATGGGGTTCTACTTCGTAGTTCTAGTATCACCTGGAAGTAGGTAAAAGATTTACAGGTACTAGACTTGTGTTGAGCGACTTGTACTGAGCGCAGTCGAAGTAAGTCGAAACACGACACAGACTTGTACGGGCGTATTGCAATACGCCCCTAGCAAACAAAATTTGCGGTAACGCAACTACCTCCGGGCAGGGGGAAAGTTAACGCTTGGGGAGAGAACCACCTCTGGGTTAGATACCGCAAGGAGTCTAATCTAAGTGGACTCGTTGAACCAAGAATCCCCGCACCTTTAGGTCGGGGAGTGTCAAATGTAACGTTTCTACAGCCAAGAATCAAGCCCATCTTCATGATCTTACGGCGAAAGTGTGAAAAAATGCCCGATTAAGTAGAGAGAACCACACAAAACCACTTGATTATTTGTGGAAATAAAAGCTGCTTCTAGGGCTGATGATAAATCAGGACACGTTTGACATAGAGATAATTCTGGGCAAATTTCACGAGCTATTTGGGCTAATTCCAGAGGATTAGCTGAACTATGATCTGGGACTGGGACGAGATATAATTGGTCAGGCGAACGCAGTAAAGCTTGAAAAATATCGCGATGCTCTTTAGTCGCCAGCATTCCCATGATCCAAGTTATTTTAGTAGTCTCTAAACTATCGAGATAATCTCGCAGTGCGTGGGCTGCGGCTGGATTATGAGCGCCATCAATTAATAATTTTTGCTGGTTCCAAGTCACCCATTGCATTCGCCCCGGCCATTGGGTTTTGCTCATACCGTTGACAATGGCTTCTGGAGAAATCACCCAGCCTGATTTTTGGAGAATTTCTACAGCAGCTAAAGCCAAGACTGAATTAGTTAATTGAATTTGCCCTTGTAATGGCAAAGGATATTTAATTGTTAGGGAATTTTCACTAGTTTGATATTCAGCCCATCCTGGAGCGATTTCACGAGCTGGTTGAGGTGCAATATATGAGCATTGTAATTCTTGAGCGCGCGATAGCACGACTTTTTCCGCCTCTGGTGGCAATTGCCCAATAACAACCGGACATCCGGGTTTAATAATCCCGGCTTTTTCTCTAGCAATATCAGCTACAGTAGGGCCTAATTGCTGCCAGTGTTCGCGGCTAATTGACGTAATTATTGTTACTAATGGCTGGTCAAAAACATTCGTCGCATCCAAGCGCCCTCCCAAACCCACCTCTACCACTGCGATATCAACTTTCTGCTGGGCAAAATACAAGCAAGCCGCTGCGGTAATAATTTCAAACTGAGTTGGGTACTCATCATCAGCTTGAATAGCGTCTTGGACTTGTAGGATTAATTGGCTGAATTCCTCAGCAGAAATTGGCTGTTTGTTGATGCAAATGCGTTCTGTCCAATCGACTAAATGAGGAGAGGTATAACATCCTGTACGATAACCAGCCTCGGTCAGTACCGAGGAAAGATAAGCACAAACCGAACCTTTGCCGTTCGTGCCGGCAACGTGAATTACTGGGACTTGCTGGTGAGGGTTGCCGAGATTTGCCAAGAGTTTGATAATGCGCGACAGTCCCAGATGAACGCCGAAATGCTGAAAGGGTTTGAGTAAAGAATTTATATCCACAAGCAGATGAAGGAAATTATGAGCCCAATGAATAAAACCGGCTACCCTTGATTAGAGAAACAGCCGGTTTTAGATGAATGATTTTAATTAAATTTAGGCTTCTTTGTTAAAAAAGCCTTGGAATTGTCTTAAAGCTGCGGCACCAATGTTAAACACAGCCCAACTAGCAGCAATGGCAATTGGTGCAACAACGATGGCAATCCGGTAATCGATATCCATATCTAGAACTCCTTTTTTATGTGAAAATTAAATTTTTATGACCTGTTCTCATTTTTATTGTTAGCCGAGTTGGTCAATTTTTCCAGTCCTATCTACAAGAAAATTGTAACTTTTTCCTGAAGCTAACCGCCAGCTAACGCCAGTATGCCAATTATGGTACGCATTGCTGCGCTCAAACTAATTACCAATATATAGTTATATTACAATGTTTTGAGCTATTTCTGTGGATAAAATCCGAGATCATTTCCTTTTCCAGCATGAACCAAAGCTAACTTTTTGTAACGTTCGGCGTGTTCGATAAGTTCTGCGGCTTCGTTTTCTGGAACTTGGCGCAATACTTTACCGGGAACACCAACTACCAGGGACAGGGGGGGAATATTTTTCGTGACTACTGCACCAGCACCAATAATGCTACCATGACCCACTCTTACCCCGTCTAAAACAATCGCACCAATGCCAACCAAGCTGCCACATTCAATGTAGGCTGAATGAATCACAGCGCGATGTCCTACGGTGACATGATTTTCTAAAATTGTTGGGCAACCTGGGTCACCATGTAAAATTGCCCCGTCTTGAATGTTTGTACATTCGCCGATATCAATTCGTTCTACATCTCCCCTCACGACCGCACCATACCAGATGCTCGACCCAGCTTGAATGTTTACCGAACCTATGACTACAGCGTTGGCTGCTATGAAGGCTGCTTGAGAAAAATCAGGAGATGGCCAGTAAGAAGCTGTAGACACGATAGAATATGAATATGGTACCCAGGAACACTCTTTGAAACTCTAAAGTTTGAGGCTGGTTGCATAACCAGGATATCACGGTGTTACGTCTCTCAACTGAGTCAAATGCTAGTGAAAGTTCTTTGCAGCAATGAGCAAGCCTCTAAAATAAAGGAGCCGAAGTGTAAAATCCAACTCACTGGTGCTGGTGAAGACAAAACTATTTTTGTACGCACTTCATGATGAATCCAGGCTTGCAGTACCCTATATTTGGCCCTGACATTCAGTGTCCCCACTGTCGTCAGACTATTCCCGCGTTGACACTAACAGATACCTATTTGTGTCCCCGACACGGTGCTTTTGAGGCTGACCCTAAAACTGAAGAGTTAGTTCATCTACAGTCGGGTCGTCATTGGCGACGCTGGAATAATGAATGGTATAGACAGCATACCCATCCTGATGGGATTCGCTTTGAAATCCACGAGGCACTGGATAAGCTATACACGCAAGGTTACCGAGCCACAAAGGTTATTATTGCTACGCGTTATCAGGAAATGATGAGTGGCTATTTAGAACGCAGCACACCTTGGCGTTCTGGACAGCCGGAAACTAACTGTGCAAGATTATACGGCTTACCTGTGGATTTTAGTCCAGATGCTGTGGAAGACCCTTGTTGGGATGTGATTAATTTTGATTTGGAAAAAGAGCCTGGTGTCCCTGTACGCTACCCTTATTTCCGATTATTTGAGTAAATCAGCAGTCATTGGTCATCTGGTGAAAAAGGTGGAAGAGGCGTTGCATGGAACGTCTTGACAAGGATTCACCGAAAAATCAGATTTAAATTCGGTCGATGTCTATTGGTCGTTTAACCTAATGACCAATGACCAATGACTAATGACCAATGACCAATGACTAATGACTAAATTATGCACCACGCTTCGATTCGGACTGCGAATATTCATCAAGCGATCGCTTTCTATGAACAGTTAGGGTTTACAGTTTGTGAACGCTTCACTACAGGCTATACTCTGGCTTGCTGGATGGAAGGATTGGACGGGAGAATTGAATTAATTCAAATTCCTGAACCAAAACCAGCACCGGATGCTTTTGGTGATGAGCATTATGTGGGGTATTATCATCTGTCTTTTGATTTAACTGCAATGACATCAGATTTACCTAGCTGGTTGACAAATTTACAATTACGTGTAGATGCGGTGGCAGATTTACCACCCTTGAAAATACTTTTGTCACCGACACAGCAGCAAATAGGCGATCGCGTCTGGGAGGTGGCTTTTATTGCTGATACTGATGGTTTACCTCTAGAATTTATTCGCTGTTTGGCTAAATTGGATAATTCGTAATTTGTAATTCGTAATTCGTAGTTCGTAATTCGTAGTTCGTAATTGAGGATTATTAATAAGAATGAATTGGTTGTTTACCGGATTTTATAAAATTTTATACCCATTTTTAGATATTGGAGTGCGATGGGCTTCGCCCCGCCTTTGGGGATCGCTGCGGCAGATAACTATAGTATGTTTGTTATTACTGAGCTTAATTTTTACTAGTTCTAATCAGGCGATCGCGGCTAATTCCACAGACAATTTACTGAAGCAACCAGCTATAGAAATTACAATTAGTTTAGGTAATTCTGCTAACGAACTCAAGTTTGAACCCGATCATTTAGAATTTGTCCCAGGCAAACGTTATCTACTGCGCCTGAATAATCCCAGCCAATTAAAGCATTATTTCACCGCCAAAGACTTTGCAGATGGTATTTGGACACAAAAAGTCCAAGCAGGCAAAGTAGAAGTTAAAGGCGCAATTCATGAACTAGAACTCAAGCCAGGTGGTGAGGCGGAATGGGTATTTGTACCGTTGAAACCAGGAAGCTATAAATTACACTGCTCAATAGCAGGTCATACAGAAGCAGGGATGAATGGTGAGATTGCTATCCGCTAAGTGGGGATTGGGTAAAAAGCCCAGTCCAATGCCCACAAGTAGCAGAGTCTGGGGCAGAAATGAGTTAACTTAAATATAGATATAAGTTTTCAATTAAGAAAAAATACTGCGCCTGTAGCAGTAAAACGCCAGTAATTATTAATTCCCCATGAACATTTTCACTAACTTGCTTTCTCAAAAAACTCAGGCTAAACCTGCAAAAAGACAACGCCGAGGTATTGAAATTAAATCGCCGCGTGAAATTGAAATTATGCGGCAATCAGGAAAAATTGTCGCTACTGTACTCAAAGAAATTTCGGAAATGGTAAAGCCAGGAATGAGTACGGCAGATTTAGATACTTATGCCGAGAAACGTATCCGCGAAATGGATGCTACACCCAGCTTCAAGGGATATCACGGTTTTACTGGTTCTATTTGTTCTAGTATTAATAATGAAGTTGTTCATGGCATCCCCAATGCTAAGAAAGTAATTCGGACTGGCGATGTATTAAAAGTCGATACAGGTGCTTATTTTCAAGGTTTTCATGGTGATTCCTGCATCACAATTGCCGTGGGTGATGTCACCACAGATGCAGCTAAATTGATTCGCGTAGCTGAAGAAGCTCTTTTTAAAGGTATTGAACAAGTCAAACCAGGTGCTTATTTGCTTGACCTTGCAGGGGCAATAGAAGACCATGTAAAAGGAAATGGTTTCAGTGTCGTAGAAGAATTTACCGGACATGGTGTTGGTCGTAATCTACACGAAGAACCTTCAGTTTTCAACTTCCGCACCCGCGAAATGCCCAATGTAAAACTCCGTGCGGGAATGACCCTAGCCATTGAACCGATTTTGAACGCAGGTTCTAAGCACACCAGGATATTATCTGACAGATGGACAGCGGTAACTGTAGATAATTCACTCTCAGCGCAGTTTGAACATACAATCCTGGTGACAGAAACAGGCTACGAGATTTTGACAGACCGCACAAAAATTTGACTATCAGACTGTAATCTCCCTCTATCCCTTTAGCCTACGGTGTACACACAAATTGGACTAGAGCGAGTTTTCCGCCCTAAAAACAAAAACAGTATTGAAACAAAAATCCTGCTCCCCTCCTCGCTTGCGGGGAGGGGCTGGGGGTGGGGTGTTATGACACAAAAGAGAATTTACCGACTTGTGTGTACACCGGAGTTCTCTTAGCTGAGGGAGAGTAGTTTACATTACCCAGATGAGGTTTTATGACTCAAGCTATAACCAAGCCCAAAGTAGTAACTTATGCAGAGTTTGTCGAGTGGAAACCTGAAGGTAGACGCTATGAATTACATGATGGAGTAATTTTTGAAATGCCACAGCCATTGGGAGAACATGAAGTTATTGGCGGATTTTTGACCCTAGAAGTATCTGTGGAGATTAGACGATTAAACCTTCCCTACACTATCCCTAAACAAGCATTGGTTAAACCACCCGAAAGCGAATCAGCGTATTTACCAGATGTTTTGATATTGAATCGGGCTAACTTGGCAAATGAAGCGTTATGGAAAAAACAATCAACTGTTACTCAAGGTGCATCAGTACCATTGGTGATTGAAGTGGTTAGCACTAACTGGCGAGATGATTACTACAAAAAGTTGGCTGATTATGAAGAAATGGGTATTCCTGAATATTGGCTAGTGGATTATCTAGCTTTAGGGGGAAGAAAATTTATCGGTAATCCCAAACAACCCACTATTTCTGTATACCAACTAATTGAAGGTGAATATCAAGTTAGTCAGTTTCGAGGAAGCGATCGCATTCAATCGCCAGCATTCCCAGAGTTAAATTTGACCCCAGACCAAATTTTTCATGCGGGAAGTGAGAGTAATTCGTAATTCATAGTTTTTTATTCCAGCAGTTTTCATTGTTGGCGAGAGCAAAATTTAATCTTTGATAATTATATTAATACCTGCATAGTTAGTTTTATAATCAGGAAGAATTTCTTGAGCTTGTTGATAAATAGTTGTACTTTGAGGAATATTCTCTAATAAATTAATTGCTTGTTGCAATTTGTCTTTTGCTTGCTTTAAACTGGACAAGGATTGAGGTGAACTTTTTACAAAAAAAGTAGCTTCTGTTGCCAACTTTTGGGCTAGTTGTAAATTTTCTTGGGCTTTTTTCTGATTTATTGCTCTTTGATTGATAGCAATTCGGTTAAGACGATAGCGAACCAATCTATCAGTCGCTGGAGTATAAACAGATGTTCCTTCAGGGATACTGGCTAACAAGTCTATGGCTTGTTTCCATTTAATTTCTGCTTGTTCCCACACTATGAGAGAATGGGGCGGATTTTTCACCAGAGAGGAAGCTTCTAAACCAAGTTTGAGCGCAGATTTAAAATTAGTAACTGCGGTTGTTTCCTGACTAGAACTCAATATAGTTTGCTGAGAATATGGAACTTTGTTCTTAATCATCCAGCCACTAAAAATCACGACTACTAAACTTGAGACTATCAAGAAAGTAGGATGAAATCTTTTTTGTAATGTAAACTTTGGTATGACCTTTGCTTGATGATTAGTAACTGGTTCTAGATGAGTTTCTGGTTCAAAATTTCTCAGAGATTGTTCTGCCTGTTTTGTTAAAGTGTTAATCTTGACGATTAAAGTATCAACAGTTTCCTGTAATTTTTCAGATTCATTGAGAATATCTGTTAATTCTTGAAATTTACCATCACTGGATATAATTAATTCTTGCTCATCATCCCACCATTCTAAGCTTAAGCCGGATTCACCACAAAAAGATGATATACCTAGCAGAATGGTTAACAAATTAGGACTACTTTTAATAGTCCTAAAAATATAATTTAATTTTTCTTTGACCTGTGAAACCTCTTTTTGATCATGTCTGAGTTGCTGGAGTTGTTGCTGTAAAATCTGAGGATTGGTAAATGCTAAGTTAACTTTTAAGTTCTCACCAATTTTTTCAACTTGAGTCGGCAAGTTTAAATAGTTACTATCAGAATTTAGTTGGTTCACTAATTCAGCATCACTTAAAATATCTGCGGATATAACATGAAGAAGATCACCCCATTCAATCCAATAATCAATTTTTGATTTTAAATCATTAATTGATATTTCTGTTTCTGGATTACCAAACTTGGCTGTAATATACTTGGTTCTAGCATTAATATCTGAATTTTCTACATGAATATGAGGAAAAAACAAACTGGCTATTGTACCAATACGAGGTAGGGTATGAATTGAATAATTCTTTACATTGGCAAATCTCAGTTCTTGAATAATTATTTTTTGCAGGTTCCGTAGTTGATCCTGAATATTATTGATCAGGATAACTTGTTGCATAATTTCGTGTGAATTCCCAAGATTCAACTTCAGACTAAGAACAAGTTGTGGCAGTTCATGAACGATTTTTTCTACGTTAACCATAAATGTCCCTTGGGGATTTGTCGAAAGTTTATGCGAAACAATTAAAATGACTATGCAGCGAGTTGATGATTTGAGTCACCATCTCACCTTGTCTGTTGAATATCTATCTTAAGATTGATTGACAAATCTTAGTATCTATAGGATGTATGATTCCCGTAAATTAGATGAAAGTAACAATTTTTTGGAAAAATTTTCAGCAGCTGACAAAATAGCCCATCAACTAACCTATGAATGAGATTGATTTAGCTTTTACCCCAGCCCTAGAGTTGGCAAACTTGATTCGTCGCCGGGAAGTGTCGCCCTTAGAGTTGGTAGAGTTATATTTGAACCGGATTCAGCAATTGAACCCCCAACTGGGAAGCTACTTTACAGTGGCAGCCGAATTGGCGATCGCAGATGCTAAAATCAAAACAGACACACTGACAACCACCTCAGAACTACCGCCATTTTTCGGTGTGCCGATTTCCATTAAAGACCTGAATGCTGTAGCAGGTATACCCTGTAACTACGGTAATCCGGCATTAATACAAAATATCCCTAACTACGACGATGGGGTAGTGACTCGGATTAAACAAGCTGGATTTATCATTCTCGGTAAAACTGCAACTTCAGAATTAGGTTCATTTCCTTACACGGAACCTACAGGTTTTCCCCCAGCTAGAAATCCCTGGAATTTAGCATATACTCCCGGTGGTTCCAGTGGTGGCGCAGCAGCATCTGTAGCAGCAGGATTATGTGCGATCGCTCAAGGTTCCGATGGTGGCGGTTCAGTGCGGGGGCCTGCGGCTTGCTGTGGTTTAGTAGGTATAAAACCATCACGGGGTAGAGTGACTCATGCACCCGTAGGAAATCGCTTGGCGGGAATTGCTACGAATGGGCCAATGGCGCGGACTGTGGCTGATGCAGCTGCCCTTTTAGATGTCATGTCTGGCTACTTCACCGGTGATCCTTACTGGTTACCCAATCCTGAACCATCATTTCTAGCAGCTACCACCGAAAAACTCGGTAATTTGCGAATCGCCTTTAGTACAAATATTCCTCCTTTGGGAGAAGCTGACACTAATTGCCAGCAAGGGGTACTACAAACAGTCAAATTATTAGCAGAATTTGGTCACACCGTCGAAGAGAAATGTCCTGATTTAACCGATTTAGTCGAACCATTTCAAACTGTCTGGCAAGCTGCGGTAGCGGCTTCAGGAATCCCCATTGAGGCATTACAGCCAGTGAATCGTTTGCTGTTCTCGCGCACAGGTTCCGTGGGTGAATACCTCCGCGCCGTTTCCCAAATGCAAATTGTCGCCAGACAAATTGTGGCGTTTTTCGATACCGTAGATGTACTAGTATTACCCGTTTATCTGCATTCCCCGATTCGGGTGGGAGAATGGGCTAATTTAAGTCCAGAAGAGACATTCCAAAAAATTATCAACTGGGTAGCACCTTGTCCAGCCTTTAATGCTACCGGACAGCCTGCGATCGCACTTCCTGTAGGTTTTGATAGTAATGGTTTACCCATGAGTGTACAGCTAATTGGCAAACCTGCGGCGGAAGCTACTTTAATCAGCCTCGCGGCGCAACTAGAAGCAGCAAATCCTTGGATTCAACATCGTCCGGATTTCGCAACCTCAGCTTAATTATGCAGGCATCTTTAGCACAACTCTCCCAACTTATCGTGTTTGCAGGGTTAGAAATTGCAGACAAGACCAAATTGCAACCTTACACTCTGGTGCAAGACTACAGCAAAGGAGAGATTATTCTACATGAAGGCGATCGCCTACCAGCGAAGTTATATGCTGTAGTTAGTGGCTCAATTCAAGTTACCAAAACAGCAACCACAGGCAAAGAAACCATTTTGCGGGGACTAACATCTGGGGAAATTTTCGCCGCGCCGGCACTTTTAGGAAATGGGATATCACCTGCAACAGTAACGGCTGAATGCGATTGTGAAATTCTCACCGTTCAACGTGATGCTTTACTCCAAGCCATCCAAAATCAACCGGAAATTGCCTTACAGATGTTGATGGTTTTTAACACTCGGATTCAGCAATTACATGAAACAGTACACGGATTAGTTTCGGAAAGGGCAATTATTCGCCTCACGAGATTAATCCAATATTTTGCCGCCGCATCAGGAACCGAAACCAGTTCCCAAGGTGAGATTTTAAAAGTTAAATTAACTTACTATCGGATGGCGCGGAGTATTGGGATTTCTTATGAAGAATGCGTACGGTTAATTAAGAGTTTAAATTCCGTACTTGCCTATAGTCGGGGTGGTAAAATAATTATATTGGATAGTGAGAAATTAGAGGCGATCGCTTCTGGAAATATAGCTGATTAAATAATAATTGTAGATTCGGTTGACGTAACCAAGCACCGCTGGGTTAAGCGCAGCACAACCTACGTCTAATACACTATTTTAGCTGTGTCAGTCCACTACGTTATAGCCTTTCCTAATCATATAAGGTATACCATAGCCTCCCTCCTCGCTTGCACCAGAGGGGGTTGGGGGTGGGGTTCTTGTACCTCTAGGAAATGCTATAAATATCACAACTAACTGTTATCCCACTTTAGCAAACTGCTAAACTTACCCTCTCTTGTTCACGAGATGCGACAACTAGAACTAAACAAAGTGCAGTCACAGCTTTTTGCCATTCTTGCCTGATTTGCTCATCTTCTACACCTGCAAACAGTCCTACTAAGCGAGGAATAGCAGCTTCTAAAGCCAGACGCGGAACTGGACGATGTAACTCAACCAAACGAGTTAAACTTTCTCGATTATGCACAAAATCGATTACCCATTTTGTCGTATGATCTGGACTATCAGGAACACGCTTGACACCTAACTCATTTTTTAGCCAGTTGTAAAAAGGTGGTAATTCCTTAGCTAAAATTCCTCCGGCTGTAGGTAAAGTTTCCCTTAGTAAATTGGTATCTAAGCTATTTAGTTTGGCTTGCAGTTCAGGTGAATTTAACAACTCAATCAGCGATTTTGTCAAGATAGCTTCTAATTGAATTGGAGAAACATCTAAATGTTCGGTGAAGGTTGAAATTAACATTGACATTTACTCAAAGTCCTATTTATCTACTTTTTCAGAAAGGGTGAGTAAAAAAGCTAAATTTTCTTCTGCTTTTAAAGCATGGGGTGTATTAGCAGGCATCAAGATAAAAACCCCAGGTTCAAGCGTAATATCTTGGCCTAATAATGTAAGTACACCTCTACCTTCTAAAACATTAACAGTGGCATTGCGAGTAGAAGTATGCTCGGAAATCTCAGTTGTTGCTGCTAGACAAAACAAAGTATATTGACAAGCTTTATCTTGAGTTATGACTTTGCTGAGAACACCAGCACGAGGATATTCAATTTGTTCTCGCAGCTGGGTAATTAGAGCTTGGGTTGCTGTTGTTTGATTAGTCATATCTTTGAGGTTTTGATTTGAGATATTATTAGGAATAATAGCTACTATGCATGATTCTTGACTGGCGTAGTCTGGAGGAACTAACCGCAAAGCACGCAAAGTACACAAAGAAGAAAAGAAGAAAAGAAGGAAAGAAGAAAAGAAAGAAGGAAATAGTATGGCTATAAATTATGCTATTGAGCGACAGCGCACAGAATGATATAGCCTAATTATTGAAAGCTAGAAGCTAATTCTAAAACTGTTTCACCAATCTGAAAATTCACCCATTGGCATAATTTTGCTGTGGCTATTCTTCCACCAGGAGGCAGATATTTTTTACCTGCTGCGGCTAAAATTTGGTGTCCAGAAGCTGTTTAGAAATTTCTGTAACCCTCCGAACTGCTTATATGCTCAATTTGTCATAAATTTATCCTGCTGTCTTTGAGGTAGCTCAAAGAAGGAAATTATCTTTTGCAGTTTGCACCTTGGGGAGTAGCATCGGGATAGAAGGTAACTATAGCGTTTTGTCTCCGCACAAAAACTTTGGTAAAAGTGATTCCAGTATCCTGGTCTCGCACATTAAAAATACACGCTCTCTCAGAATTTCCTTGCAGCTTAAAAATTCGGGTAGCATCTACAAGTAATTCTTGAGCATTACTCAGATAACTATTGCTGAGGTAGGCAGGGGCGCACCGGAGCAGGGGGGATAAAGAACAAATATGGTCTAATGAAATGGGGCAATTTATTTTCTGGAAATCCCTAATGACGAATAACTTGTTTCCCAGCCAGTCTAGCAACGGCTGCAACTAATTCCGAAGGTTCGGCTGGCTTGGTGACGTGCATCTGAAAGCCGGCTGACATTGCTTGCTGCTGATTATATTCTCCCGCATAGGCGGTAAGCGCGATCGCAGGTGTCTTTCCCCCTTGTTCTGATGTCCAGCTTCTAACTTGACGCATCAGCATATAACCATCCATTTCCGGCATTCCAATATCACTCAATAGCACATCTGCCTTTGAGTCTGGCAGGGTTTGGAGTGCTTCAATCGCCGACGACACTGAGATAACTTCTGCCCCTTCTTCTTCGAGAACAAAGCAAATAAAGTCTCGCGAATCCAGGTCATCATCTACAACGAGAATTTTAATTCCCTCAAGATTGCCCAAGCTAGAGTCCATTTCTCCCTCACTGTGGCTGTCTGCTGTGATTAATGGTTTTTGCAAAGCTGGTAATTGCACTGTAAACGTCGCCCCTTCTCCTTCTCCGGCACTGTCGGCAAAAACTCTCCCCCCGTGGAGTTCTACTAATTGTCGCACAATTGCTAACCCCAGTCCCAACCCGCCAAATTTTCTGGTGGTGGCGCTATCTGCTTGCCGGAAGTAATCAAATACATGGGATAAAAAATGAGGGTCTATTCCTTTACCTGTATCCATGACTTGAATTTGAATATTATCATCAATACATTCTAGGCAAACTTGGACTCGCCCACCTGGAGGAGTAAATTTCACAGCGTTGGAAAGCAGATTCCAGAAAACTTGCTGCAAGCGGTTGGGGTCACCCATGACCAAAGCTGTATCATCAATATCTGAGAAAAATTTTAAATTAATAGATTTAGCTTCTGCTGCTAAACGTACTGTTTCCATTGCCGCAGAAATTGTTAATCCCAGATTAACTTGATCAACATTTAATGTGAGTTTACCCTGAAGAATCCGCGAGACATCTAGTAAGTCTTCAATGAGTTGGGCTTGTAACCGGGCGTTACGTTCAATTGTTGCTAGGGCTGAAGTTGTTTTAGACTCATCAAACTTGCGACTTTGGAGAAGTTTAGACCAACCCAAAATCGGATTGAGGGGGGAGCGTAATTCGTGGGAAAGCACAGCCAAAAACTCATCTTTAATACAGTTGGCTTCTTCCGCTTGGGCGCGGGCTTGCTGTTCGGCTTCATACAATCTGGTGTTTTCAATGGCGATTGATGCCATTTGCGCTAACTGCACAATAATGGCTTCGTCTTCTTTGGTAAATTCGTCCTTATATTTATCAGATAACTGAATTAGCCCCATATTCTGACCATCTCGTCCAATCAGAGGTGCAGCCAAGCAGCCACGCATTGGTGGATGTTGGTCTATTTGCTTACCAAACTGCCGCCATTGGGGATGGGCTTCGAGTTCAGTTTGAGTCATCCGCATAGAACGATTTATCAGGCGTACACTGGTATTAATACCAAAGCCATTCGGCTGTTGATTTGGCGATGGTCTCCAGGCTGCATACTTATCTGAGAGTGAAGCCGAACTGAAAAATTTAGCACAGTCGCCATCAATGGTCATGGTGGTAACTGATTGGTGTGCGCCAATAATCTCACGGGCTTGTTCAGTAATTGTGCGGATGACTTCTTCAATAGAAAGTGCGGAATTGATTGCTAATGCAGCTTCCATCAAACCGTTGAGTTGTCTGGTATATTCCTGCGATCGCGCCAGCATTCTTTCTCGTTCTACTTCTACTTGTTTGCGCTCGCTAATGTCAATACAGGAGCCAATGTAACCGAGAAAAATCCCTTCTGAGGTGAAACGTGGAATACCTATATCTAACATCCACCGATACTTGCCATCAGCACGTTTGAGCCGATATTCCATTTTGAACTCTTGACGGGCATTAAACGCATTGATATAAGTTTCAAAACATCGCTGTGAATCTTCTGGATGTACTCCTTTTGCCCAACCTTGTCCCATTTCTTGCTCCATTGTTCGTCCTGTAAACTCCAGCCAAGGCTGATTAAAGTAGCAGCAAAGATTGCTGGTATCAGACATCCAAATCAGAGTCAAAGAGGTATCTGCCATCTGACGAAATAATGCTTCACTTTCCCGTAATGCCGCTTTTATCTGTTTGCGTTCAGTTACATTTAGCACTTGGGATAACACAGAAATTAACTTACCTGATTCATCATATAATGCTGAGTTATACCATTCACAATGAACCACAAAGTTATCTTTAGTACAGTTGCGGTTGCGGGCAATCACCTGAGTTTCTCTACAGTTATATAACTGTCCAAATGTGTCTTTGACTATTTCTATATCTTCCCCAAACACAAACGGCCAATCCTCAAAATGTTTGCCCATCACTTCCTTAGCTGACCAGCCAAAAATCTTTTCCGCAGCTGGTGACCAGCGAGATATGCGAAATTCATCATCCCACTCAATTACTCCCAAAGGTGAGTTTTCTTCATGAAAAGTTAGTCTTTGCATCACATCACTTAGTGCATTTTGTGCAGCTTGGCGATCGCTTAAATCCATCACAGAACAGACACAATTAGGCGGTGACTGCTGCAAAATCGACCCACAAATCAGAATTGGGAGCAGACTGCCATCTTTACGGATATATTGCTTTTTAAAAGGAGTGAAGCTGCCAAAATTCAATAATTCTGCCAATGCTTTCTCGTCTAAATCCTGATACTCCAGAGGCGTTATTTGCCGCCAACTAATTCCTGCTGTGAGCAAATCTTCAGGCGTATAACCCACCATCTGGAGAAAAATATCATTAGCTTCGATAATTTCGTCAAACTCTGCCAAAACAATGCCAATAATATTAGATTTAAGCAAGTTCTGAAACTGGTTTTCATTTTCTGTTAATTGCTGGGAAATCTCAGCATCAATAGTTTTCTGAGCTATGTTTAATTTTTGGTTCTGGATAATATCTTGAGTAATTATATTTTGATCCTGAGAACCGCCCTCAATTTTCTCTTCTTGTTGCCGAGTAATATCAGAAAAAGTAGATACAACTGCATAGGGAGAAATTTCCTGAGCCAAAAATAAAGGCTGCGAGTTCATCAACAACCACTTGAAATCTGTATTTGGTTGAGATAAACCAATAATAACATTCCAGCAGGGCTTACCTGTACGCAAGGCCACCATTGCTGGATGAGTCGCCGCAGTCAAGGGCGTGCCGTTGTGGTGAACAAATCGCCAGGAGGATTCCGGGGAGTTCCATTCATGTATTTGCTCGGCTGTGAGTCCCAGAATCAGTTTAGCCATAGTATTACAAGCTGGTATACTGCCATCGGCCAACTGAAGTATCATCCCTTCTTCCACAGTAGCGATTTTTGTATTGCGATGTGGCGCATCTTCTAACTGTTGGTCAGCCAAGTTATAATCAACCTTTTTGTGATTTTGCATTTTGTTCGCTATAGATGAACTCAGCGGGACTGTTTTACCAAGAAAGAGGATTTAATTCCTGGGAGAAATCTTAATTAGCAGCGTTTTAGCCCAAGTTCTCATATTTTACAGACATAAATATTCGTTTTTCTTTTAATCTAACCAGCGGAGTAAATAAATCCTCCCAAGGATAGGTGTTGCCCAAGCATATTTTCAAATTTCGTAATATTTATTAGTCATAATTAAGATTGTGCATGAGATTAATTTAGTGTGTGAGCAAACCTGTACAGTAGATGAGCTATTAACTTTTAACCCTGACATTTTTTGACATTATCAATTTTTCCTGACTTATATGATTATTTTTTGTTTGCCAAACTAGTCGATGAGCGGATCTTCGGCTCATAGAGAATTTTCTTGAGAATTTATTCCGAGATTTTGATCCAGTTTATTGGTTTTTAAGGTGTACTCTCGATATACAGTAATTATCACCCACAAAATTATAAGTTCTGAATACTCCCTGGCTCAAAACTCAGAAAACTGATCTTTGTGAATATTGACATTTGAGGTGAATACCATGAGAAATTATGCTGACAAACAGGAATCTCTATTAAGCCAAATCAAGGATAAATTTTGTCAGCGTAGAGATTTCAGTGGCTGTGACTTAAGCGGAATTGACCTGAGAGCAGTTGATTTAAGCGGTTTTAACTTGATGAGAGCAGACTTATGTGGGGCGAATTTGTCTGGTTCTAACCTCACTCAGACCAAGCTCAATGGGGCAAATTTCATCCAAGCGACTTTATCTAAAGCTAATTTATCTCAGGCTGATTTGTCTTCAGCTAATTTATATGAGGCTGATTTAAGCTATGTCAATTTGTGCGGTTCCTGCTTGCGGCGGGCGCAATGCAGCCATGCGAACCTTTGGGGCGCTTCTTTGTGCGATACAGATTTAACTGAAGCTGACCTGAGTGCAGCTATATTAATTGAAGCTTCCTTCATTGAGGCTAACTTATTTAAAGCCAATCTCGCTGGAGCAAAGCTGTGTGGGGCGACGCTGCTAGAAGCTAATTTAACCAAGGTCAACTTCACTAATGCAGACCTCACATCGACAAACTTAACCAAGGCCAACTTGAGTGAGGCTAATCTTTGGGAAACAAAAATCAGTTATGCCAAATTGCGGGACACTATTATGCCTAATGGCAAAATTTGCGCCCCTCAGATAGCGATTATTGGTTGACCAATGACTAATGACCAGTTAATTAAAACTCACGTCGCGAGAAAATAAAATTAGCGATCGCTAACAGCATCACACTATAAAATAAGCCATAGCCGACACTGGTAATCAGAGCGGTGGTATCAGGTAATGCCAGTAAGCCATAAACAGCATCATTTTTTAAATCTAATCGAGTTAAATCTGGCAAAATTAGGTACAACCCCTGAGTGATGCGTTCAATTAAGGGGTTGCTACTGAGACGACCCAGATTGACTAAATCTGGAGTAATATTTCCCATTAAGTAAACTGCAAATGTTAAGGTAACTGCTAACAGAGAACTGGTAAATACACCGAAGGTTATCGCCACGGCAGTAATTAAAGATAACTGCAAAACTAAAAAAATTGCGGCAATTAAAATGCTGAGAACTGAATGAGGAATATTCCCAACCTGCAAAAATACCAAATAAATTACTGTCATCGCGGCCACAAGTACAGCCAGCACAGCCGATAAACCCAAAAATTTGCCAGAAATAATTTCGCTGCGGCTGACAGGTTTGGCAATTAACACCAAAACCGTCCGTTGATCAATTTCTTTATTAACCAGTGCCGTACCCACAAAGATGGCAACAATTAAAGTCACAATACTCATTGTTCCTAGACCAAAGTCTAAAAACATTTTATTCTCAGTCGCAGCTGCGAATTCAGGTAAGACGCGCCAGGCCACAGCAAGTATGAGAGCATAGAAACCGATGATATACAGAATGCGATCGCGCACCATTTCCTGGAATACATTCTTAGCAATTACCAAAACTCTGCCGAAATTCATAGCTTTTTAGTTACAACTCAATGGACAGTTAAATTATTCCCCTCATCGCTGCGCTGGTGGCGCACCCGCGATAAATTTACTTAAGCGATCGCATTCAATTTCCGCCACGGCATTTGTTTCTTCTACTTCCCTGAGAGGGATTCTGGAAGTTGTTGCAGACACAGCTATTGGTTCAACTTGACAAGATTTTTGCAAATAATATCCCTTGGGATTAGAACTGGGGCCTATCCAAATACTTAATAAATCTAATCTATATCCAGTTTTGATATTAGCTACACGCGCTTCAACACGCCATAATTTTCTTTCTTCGTATTCTCCTAGATTCTGATCTATGACTTGATTCCCCAAGATTCTTACTTCCTTTGTTGCGTCTAGTAACCATCTTTCAATTTGTGACCAAGGTTTTTTATTTAATTCTGCTTCTATTCTTATTTGCAGTCCATCGAGGATGACCACACCATTTTCGGGAATTTTTGGGGATTTTTCAGTTGATTCAGTTTCAGTTGTGGTTTCAGTTTCAGTTGTGGTTTCTGGTTCTGCTATTCTGACAACAAAGGTACTCCGCTCAAAATTATCTATGAGTAAGCTGGGATATTGTGTTAACCAATTGTCCATGAGAAAGTAAAATTGAATCCAGCAACTGATTAACATACAGCTAGCTACCAAAACTATGATTTTTTCCCGAACTTCTGGTTTAGGAATTTTTGCTGTTGTTTTAGTATCAGTACCTTCAATAAAATCTGGAATCGCTGTAATGATTGCAGCGATTGTCGGCCAGAGGATAATTGTTCTTGGTGTAATTATATCTACTGGATTACCAAAGGCAAAAACACTGACTAAAAATCCAGTTATAACTGCCCCGACGGGCATAAAAGTACCAGGAACTCTTAAAGGGTCATCAGTTGTATACCAAGCTGTACCAGCAATTAAAAATAGCCACCCGCAAAATGCAATTAGACTTTTTACATAACCCACCGCCAGAAATGAAATAGCCCAAGAAAACACACTCAAATAAATAAATGTCTGCCAGGAATAAGCTTTGGGTGGAACTAATAACTTTCTAATTCCCTCATAAATTCCGACAAAGAAATTTAAAAATCCGAAAACATCTTTAAATAATGTTTGCATCCTTCACACCTCTAATTAATTCCACAATTTATTAGGCTCTTTTATGTAAAAATCCCCAATAATTTTATTTTCTGCTCAACAATATAATTATGCTAATCACACTATAACTCAGCGAGTTAGCGAGCAATATAGTGGTAACTAAATTTGTATTTTGCAATCGGGCAATGCTGGTGCGTCTCCATTTTAATCGATTGTTTTCTGGGGTTTTTTCATAGATAGCCCTTAAATCTTCTTTTAATGAGATCACGAAAAATCTTAAAAGAAAGAATTTCATGAAGAATGTGACAAAGAAAATTATAAAAGCAGTTAAAATTAGCAGGGCTTGTGTACTGTCTGACCGAAAATTATGAAAGAATATGTAACTTATTAATTCTGCTTTTAAATTTATAGGTAATATTGGTTCTAGGCTGAAAAATATAATCCAACCAATAGTGCTAGAAAAAAGGTTTATAGATATGGCATAAAAAACACTAGTTTTTTTGTCGAATTTTAGCCTTTTGTTCAAAACGTATGCTTCTATGGGAATTGCAGTCAGTAAAAACAAAAATTCAAACAAAATTACACCGATAGGCAAGATTCGCGGAATAGTGATATCTCCGAGTCCAAGCATAAAGTATTAATAGTAAGGGTGAACGTTAGCGAGTATAACTGGGATAATAGCCCTGAAAGTGTCAAACAATTTTAGATTTTAGATTTTAGATTTTAGATTGATCCCACAGATCAATCTAGGGGCTTGAGGATTTTAGATTTGGGATTTTCGATTGATT
>REBL01000195.1 GCA_007692755.1 Nodularia sp. (in: cyanobacteria)
ACCGAAACCGCGACCGAGACCATAGCCAAAACCGAAGCCAAAGCCCCCAGTGACAACCTGCTGTTCCTCTGTCGATAAATCCATCAATAAATCAGATTTAAGGTCTTGAACTGACATAATTTTCACCTCAAATTTGTCCATGGCTGGTACACACATATGGAAAAAAGTATGGAAGTGTTGTACCTGTTCTTTTATTTTTAAACGTATTTTTTAGTGATTAAATTGCCCCATAGTTATAAATAAATACTTTTGGAAATACACCTTTTGACTCATGAAAAAATTTAGTTTCAATTCACTTATAAATTTTTATAAAATATTACGAAAAAATCTTAGACATCAAGTTAAATTAATTTGATATCTTCTTGGGCTTTGATCCTAATTTTGTTGTCCTTCAGTCCATCTCAAAAAATATCCTGATGGAAGTAGAAACAATATTTATATCTTCAGTTAGAGGAGACAATAAATCTGAGCCTACGTTTGATTAAACAAAAAATATCCAGAAAACCTCTCTTCTGATCAGAGAAATGTTATGAATATCTCATTTCTCTTGTAGAAGAGAGGATAGTTTAGTTAGATTTTGAGGATTTGATATTTATTACTAAGGTTTTTCTCCAGCGCTATTAGAAACCGCCAAAAGCACCACCAGGTCTGCCAAAAGCACCACCAGGTCTGCTAGTTGTTGGTTCAGTAGCGAAGCCCAAAATTAGAACTGGGAAACTTTGATCGCCAGAAGTGAGTATACCCCGAACGGTAATAGCAGGAACAGGAAGAGTTTGACCTCCAGATAGAAGTTCTTGTGACTCTGCGGATAACTCCACAAATAAATCAGATTGAATGGTTTTTTCCAACATAATTTGTTACCTCAATTTAGGACATAAATGCTAGGTAGCACCCACACCAGAAAAATTTCTAGATGGGTGCAAAATCACGGCTTAGATTTTACGTTGTACCGTAAAAAATGTGCCGATTAGACAAGACTATTAGCGAAGTAAAAATCATGCTAATATTCAGTCTTTATTTGACGAATTCAAGAGTACCTTCAAGAGTACCTGTTAAGCGGATGGGAATACTGCGAACACGACTTTCAGTATCACGTCCACGTCCACGTCCACGTCGTGGACTATCAAATTCATCCTCTTCGTCAAATTGATCAAATCTTTCTATTTGAAAATTCATTTGTCCGCCAGCTAAAAGCTGTTGTTTCTCTGCGGATAACTCTTCAAATAAATCAGACTTGGTGATTTCGGTTAACATGAATTTGTGCCTCATTTACTTAGGTTAGGTGTGCAATCACCTATATCTTTATTATTAATAAAAATTCTATTATTTAAATTGTTCTGAGGTTAGAACAATTAGAGATTATTTTACTTCTTTAGACTTATACAAATTAGCTTTTTGTTTACTTGCATTTTTTTTGTTTTATTACAAAAAAATAGTCCGCAATTTGTTAAAAAACTAGGACTTGAATATTTTAAAAGTAGTATTCATTCAAGAAAATAAGCCACTAATAATTTTAGACACAAAATTTCCAATGCTATTAGTATTAGAACGAGAATTTGGCAATGTAAACGTTATAGATGATGCCATAGTAATCTGAGACAAATTGTATTTAGTACTTTGGGAACCAGATTCATCCTCTGCCAGATTTAAATTATTATCTGCCTCCGTTTCAATGTCAGTTTTCTGAAAGAAAAAATTACTGGTTCCTATTACACCTTCGCTTTGACCACCAGCTAGACTTTCTTGCTCTTCTTCAGTCAAATCCTGAAAAACAAATAAATTATTTGATGTATTATTCTCAGACATGATATTACTTGCTCACACCAGGGGAAATTGTCATAGTGATAAAAACTTTTGATGCTCTCCTTTTTCGGCTAGAAAAGTTTCTGGAGTTCCTTCTAATTGCACTTCACCTTTCTCTATCATCACAATCCAATCAGCCCGCTTGATAACGCTAGGACGATGGCTAATTAAAACTGTAGTTTTGCCTCTGCGGTGAGACAAAATTGCATCTAACACGCTAGCTTCACTAACTGGGTCGAGTCCGGCTGTGGCTTCATCTAAAATCAGCACAGGTGGATTAGTCATAATTCCTCTAGCGATCGCTAATCTTTGTCTTTGACCACCAGAGAGATTCGCCCCAAATTCACCCAACACAGTTTGATACTTACTAGGAAGTTGACTGATAAAGCTATCTGCATCCGCTATCTCGCAAGCTTTGACAATTTCTTCAAAGGAAATGTAGGGCGTTCCTAAACGGAAATTCTCTAAAATTGAGCGACTCCAAAAATGAGGTTCTTGGGGGACATACACTATTTGCTGTCGGAGACAATCGAGGGCGATGTCATCGAGGTTAAACGAGCCAATGCGGATATTCCCAGAATTCGGCTGATATAAACCTGCTAACAGTTTGGCTAAGGTACTTTTACCACAGCCAGATTTACCAATTAAAGCGATCGCTTGTCCACCCGGCAACTTTATGGAAAAATCTTCTAACAAATCAACTCTACCAGGATGGTGAAATGTCAGATGGGAACAATGAATATCTGCACCGCCGGAAATTTGCGCCACAGGCTTTTGACTACCTCCCACTACCTCCGGTGTAGCATCAATTACTTCTAAAAGCCGAGAAACTGCTGTTTGAGAGCGAAAATAGTCATCAACTAAACCCACTAAGGAATTAATTAAACCGAGAACATTCACCTGTAGGGCATTAAAAGCGAGCATTTGCCCGATACTTAATTGTCCCTGAATCACCAAGATACTTCCAAACCCCAATAAAGCTACACCACCAATAGTCGAAAGCAGTCTAGAAAGGGTATTGTTGATAATTCCGATTTGCACAGTACTAAAAGTCAGATTAGCCAGACGACCAAAACGACTTTGAAATTCTTCCCAAAATTGGGGTGCAGCATTTGTGGTTTTAAGTACCTGTGCGCCCTTAAATGTTTCTACCAATACCCCTTGGTTTTCCGCCCCCAAAACTAAAAGACTGCGAGTCTTTTGTTGGAGGATAGGTAAAAAAGGCAGAGTCGATAAAGTCATTAAAGCACTGACCGCCATAACTGCTAATGTGAGCTGCCAACTATAAAACAGCATTAAGCAGAAAGAAATCACGGCAATAAAAAACTTACTCGGTAAAAGCACAACTATCTGTGATACCAACTGGTTAATATGATTGATATCTCGTAATCGGCTAGTAATTTCACCACTCCGGCGGGCTTCGTAGTAATTCAAAGGTAACTGGAGCATCTTCCGCCCAAATTCCAAAACTAGCCCTAATTGCAGCCGTTGACTAAAGTGAGCAATCATCGTCGATTGCAATAATTGGAGAGTGCTGCTAAATAAGGTCATAACTACAACTGCTGAGACAACAACAGTCAGTAGCTGGACATCTCCCCGCACTAAAACATCATCTGTGAGAATTTGGATGAGTACAGGAGAACCCAAAGCGAGGACACCCAAGGCAATATTGAGCATTAAAACCTGAGTCAGCAAACCACGATAAGGCAAAATCCGCTTCAGAAAGCGTCCGAAGCCACCCATTGGTTTGTCTTGGGGCTGATCAAAAAAGCGGTCTGGATCTGGTTCCAGTAAGAGCATCACCCCATTCCAGCCGTCTGTTAACTCTTTGCGGTTAACATAACGAATACCCACCGAGGGGTCAGCAATCACATACTTTTTACCCTGTTGGTTATATAAAACCACCCAGTGAGAACCGCGCCAATGGATAATGGCTGGTAGCTGCACTTCTTTGATTCTGTCGATAATTTCTGGCGAGGCTTTAACTGCTCTAGCATTAAAACCCAAATTCTCAGAACCACGTTTTAGTCCTAATAAAGTAGTTCCTAGTTGTCCAGTTCCTACAGATTCTCGACTGCGATTAATGCTTAAAAATCGACCATAATGTTTGCAAATAGAAGCCAAACAAGCTGCTCCACAGTCTTCTTCACTCAACTGGGAAACACATTGATAGTTTTTTTGAAGTTTGATGAAACCAAACATAATTTAATTCGTAGTTCGTAATTCGTAGTTCGTAATTAAGTTTTGTGATGGGGGTTGCTTAGAAATCTGTGATTAATCGGGCTTTGCGGAGAATGAAATTAAGTACTGTTTCCTGTCGGGAAATAATATCAGCTCTACCTGTCATGCCGGGTTGCAGCTGACATTGATGATTTTCGCTACCTACATAATTGGTTTTGGCTTCTATGGTGGCTTCATAGGCGACTGTCTGGGAAACACCTTGAACACCTGGCTCAGTGCCGTTATTTGCCGTGGGAAGGGCATCTGGTGTCACATTTCGCACTGTGCCGTGGAGAGTACCGTAGTTGGGATAGGGACAAGCTGAAACCTGCATTTGCACTTTTTGCCCAGGTTTTACGTTGTCGATATCTTGAGGCTGGACAAATGCTTTAATCACTACTGGAGTGTTGACGGGCGCAACCTGAGCAATAGCTTGACCTGGTTGTACTACTTGCCCTGGATGACGCAGATTTAATTGCAGCAGTGTACCTGTAATTGGCGCTCGAATTATAGTTTGCTCCAGGTCTGTTTCTACCTGTTGTAGTTCTTTGCGTGTCCGCAGAGCTTGTTTTTCCAGTTCTAGACGCTGTTGCAGCAGGGTTTTTCGTTCTCTGTTCAAAGCGGCTAAGGTAGATTCACCACTGGCTTGTTCTTGTCTGATTCGTTCAGAGGCTATGGTTATAGCTGCATTATGAGGATTGATACTATTTTGAGCTGTTTCTAGTTTGATTTGAGCAATCTTCAAGGCTTGTTCTTTTTCTTCCATCAAGTCTTTAGCACTAGCTTTTGCTTGTTCTAGCTTGGCTTGAGCTGATTTTACTTCCTGTTCTTTTTCCTCAAACAAACTGCGAGAAATTGCTCCTGATGTAACTACTGACTGTAATCGGTCGCGTTGCTTCTTTGCTAAATTTAAAGCTACTTCGGCTTCTTGTACAGTTGCAGTTAATAAGTTATTCTGTTGTAGGCGATCGCGTTGTAATTTCGCTAAATTCCAAGCAGCTTCGGCTTGTGTCAGATCAGCTGTAGTTGTCATCTGCTGGTCTTCATAGTTGCGTTGAGTCGCACTGAGTTCTGCTTGTGCTGCAATAATTGTCCGATTAACTAAGGTTCTTTGAGATGCAATCTGAGTGTCGATTTCAGCGCTTTGGGCATCAATTTGGCGCAGTTGTAATTGACTCTGCTCAAAATTATTTTCTAGTTGGCTTTTTTGGTTTTGCAGGCGGGAATCATCAATGTAAGCAATGGGTTCTCCTTGTTTGACTATCTGATTTTCTTGCACATCGACTTTCTGCACTGTTCCTATCACGGCAGATTGAACTATTCCTAATTCTCCTTCTGGTCGAATAGTCGCCGGAACTTTGACTGTGACATTGTATCTAAAAACAGATGTGAGTCCAGCCGCCGCCAAAAAAGTAATTAGCAGAACTCCTGCGCCGATGTTTGTCCATTTACTGATACGAGGAAGAAACTCGTGAGGTTCAACTAAACTGAGTTCTTCTGGTGTAGGTTCGTTAAACCGATTCCAAAAATTGTTGTTTTGTTGGGGAAAGGAGTTCACTGTACTCTACCTTGGGTTTGATTTGGCTACATTATTGGGTAGTTGATAGATTTTTTGCAAAAATTGACAAAATAGTTACTATTTAACCGCCCATAAAATTCACAGTTGTTAAATATTGGGTGAAAAAGTGGAACTGTAACATATGATGCTAACAGTAGCCAACAATATAGTTTATGATGTTATATAATTAGGGATGGGGATAGAGAAAGGAGTACTCTATGTACGGCAATCACCTTTCTCATGTATCTAAAGTGGATAACGCTTAGAAACAACAGAGGAGAATGCTCAAACTCTCTCAAAGACCTCACTTACGTTGAGCGAGTGATAACTATCTCCTCTCCCCCCTTTTTATCTGCAACGCCAAAAATTTTATTGGCATAATTTAGCAGGTTTAAAAAGAACAAAAAGACAGGAAAAATTTTATATTCCAGCAAAATCAAGGTTAACCTCTAAAACTAGATAGCGGCAAAAAAGTTTAAATCTTGATGTTGTGAAAGTTCTTACTCAGCATTGAATTGATTCAGTTCTTCAAAGTTAGCCAGAGCCGGAAATTCTCTAGGTTCACTAGATAAAAAATTTGTGGCATTAGAATTTACATCAGCAAGCTGAGTATTTGATTCAGCAGAGTTTCCTTCTGGACTACTCTCACTCGACTTTCTAGTTGTTGCAGATCCTTGAGCGAAATTGTTGTCTTTGCGTTGATAGTTAACACCACCAACTAGGAACTCCTGCTGTCTATCGGATAATTCTAACTCTGCAAACCAATGGGATGTAATGACTTGATCTGACATGATGATTAATTAGCCTCACTGACATGAAGGATTCCAGAAACTGACTTGTGGATGCAGTTTATCCTGAGTATTTAGCTAAATATTCCAGTTCTGCATTAATCACAGAGGAAAGCTCTGGAATCCGCTCTGGCAGAAATGTTGAGTAACTAGAGACAAGAAACGCAATTACCTGTGCAATCATGAATTATTCAAGATAGCAATTGTCAATGTCTCTAGTACTTTTACTGTCTGAAGGTAGTTTTGAGAGTTTACTTACCCATCAATTTAACCTTCACCATTATCACCACCATTGCCACCACTGTTGATGACTGCTGCATTGCCCAAAGCATCGACATCAGGAATTTGATCCGCGCCAAATCCCAATAAATCTTGTGCCGCAGTGTTAGTAGCTGTCAAATCACCCATAGAGTTGGCACTGCTACCTTGTGGGCCAGAACTGACTGTTCCTTGTAAATTTGCTATTCTGTTAGCGAAATTGCTTCCAGCTAGCTCAAAGTCAGCACCGCCAGCTAAAAGTTCTTGTTGCTCTTCAGATAATGCAACACACAATTCTGATACGATATGCTCTGTCATGATTGTTAGCCTCATTTACGTAATTTTTAAACAAAAGATTCCAGATACTAACTTGTTAATGCAGTTTTACTGGCGTATTCAGCTAAAAACAACGAGCAAGAAAATTCTGGAATCAAAGCCTACTTTCCACGCCTGAGAAAAAGAAACCCAGAGTGCTTAATTAGTTGAGCGCCACTATACTTTCTGGATAAACTCACCAGAGTGATCTCTGCAATGATTCAGTTATTCGAGATCCAAATTGTAGATTTCGGATAGGGGAAGGAATACACAATTGTACTGCTGATTCCTAAATAACCCCATTTACCATTTCCTACTAAGATAAGTGAAACGCTTGAATGTGACAGATAAGCTTTCTGGGTCAACCGTAGGAATGATTTAACGGTTTAACTGGTTTTTATTAACCTTAATCATTACCGCTCAAGACTTCTGCATTGCCCAAAGCGTCAACGTCAGGAATTTCGTCCACACCGAATGCCAACAAGTCTTGTGCCGCAGTATTGATAGCCGTAACATCACCTGTGGAGTTGGCACTACTGCCATCAGGCCCGGCACTACTTGTTCCTTCTAAGTTAGCGTTTCTTTGAGAGAAGTTGCTACCAGCCAGTTCAAAGTCTTGACCGCCAGCTACGAGTTCTTGTTGATCATCAGATAAAGCAACAAGCAATTCTGATGCCATGATTTTATGTGACATGATTGTGAGCCTCACTTACGTACATTAGGTTTGTGACCACCTAAGAACTTAACTATAAGCACTGTTTGTAAGGAATTCATAAATCCTGAGATAGAAATCAAGATTGTATATTTACTCCTCAAAGTAGATATAAAGTCTGATTTTTTTCCTGCCAAACTCATACCTTGCGAATTTAATTAGACAATATTCCAGGTTTTGCGGCTATGTCATCAAATAAGAGATTTTTCAAATATCTGCCCTGGCGATCGCTTCACCGCAATGGAGCAAGACCAATGTTATTAAACATACAAACTATTATAATCATTTGTGATATGGGGAGTTTTGCGCCTTTGCCAAAGCCCTGTTTTTTATAGAGGATGGTGCAGGAAGATATCAATTAACAAAAATGCCAGCCCTGCACTACCTAAAGGAACTGTTAAATTATCAATACCTAGAAATGAAATCGCTTCTAAACTAGTAGCAGTGAAAGCGATCGCTAAAGATACTACCCAAGTTTGCCAAAGGTTGCCTTCTACACTCAGTAAAATCAGACTACTGATAAGAAAACTCACTAAAGTCATTGTCAAGGAACCTTCCCAGCTTTTTTGCGCGCCGAAGACTTTATACTTATGTTGACCAAACCGCTGTCCAATCAATGCGGCTAACCCATCACCCCAAGCCATCACCATGATGCCGATAGCGGCGTATTGGGGCTGTTCTATATGCCAAAAACAAGCTACTAGAATGCCCATGCTGACGGCATAAAAGAAGGTTCCTAAACTTTGCCTCCCGACGCTATTAATACCGGGAAGCAGGGGAAATCGGTATGATAGTAAGGTGATGGCACTAGCGACAATGGAAGCTGTAATGCCTAAACTGGCGGGAACATCTAGCCACCAAGCCAACAAAATTACATTCCCGGTGCCAATGTGAACTATTTTTCTGACTATTTCTGGATCGCCTTGAGCAAAGCGATATACTACCCATGCGACCAGGAGGATGAGAGACACCCAAGCTGCAACTACGGTAATTTGTAGCCACAAAGGTGGAGTGGAGGTTAAATCGATAGCTGGAGATAACAAAGAAACTACAAGATAGGAATTTTTTACGTTTATTACTAATTTATAAGATTTTAGGTGATAGTGATGAAACTATTATTTATTTGGTTGATTAAAGGTTACAGAATGTTTATCTCGCCACTGTTTCCCCCAACTTGTCGCTTTCAACCAACTTGTTCAATGTATGCTATGGAAGCCATTGAGCGATTTGGCATCTGGCGCGGTGGCTGGATGGCGACTCGGCGGATTTTGCGTTGTCATCCCTTCCATCCTGGTGGATATGATCCAGTTCCAGAGGTGAAAAAACATTGCTGCGATCATCCTCATGACTAAAATCAAGTTCGGATCAATTTGTAGAAGAAGAAACAACGAACCACAGAGGCACAGAGAACACAGAGTCAAGAGGTGAAAATGGACTATCGCGAAATCATCACAATCGAACCTGGTAAACGTAGTGGTAAACCCTGCATTCGGGGAATGAGAATCACTGTTTATGATATTTTAGAATATCTCGCAAGCGGTATGACAGAAAATGAAATTTTAGCAGACTTTTCGGAACTTACCTCCGAGGATATCAAAGCCTGTCTTTCTTTTGCTGCTGATCGTGAGAAAAAATTATTTGTAGCATCCTTGTGAAACTACTTTTGGACGAAAATCTCTCTGATCGGATTATTCAAAAATTTTGGATTTTTACCCTTGGGATTCCAACACAGCCGCAACTCGTAAAATTAAGGCTTCATTGTAGGGTGCGGCGATGATTTGCACACCCAAAGGTAAAGCATTTGGGCGGTGAATCGGCACTGATAAAACGGGTAAGCCAATGAAAGATAATGGTTGTGTGAATAATCCCAAATGAGGACGCACTAGAATTTCTTCACCATCTAAAATCATGGTTTTTTGACCAATTAGCGGTGCAGAAATCGGTGTAGTGGGGGCGAGAATTATATCTACATTTTGCCAGATTTCCCGCAGGCGATCGCGATACCATTGCCGAAACCGTTGTGCTTGTATGTACCAACTACTCGGTATTAATGCCCCAGCCAAAAAGCGATCGCGTGTAGCGGGGTCAAAATC
>REBL01000127.1 GCA_007692755.1 Nodularia sp. (in: cyanobacteria)
ATCCTGCCCGCCCAGAACAGGCAAGATGCCTGTTCCACAAGAGAAACATAATGCAACATTATAAGCTTGCCACGCCACTACTATTTAATTAATAACACCTATTAAACCTGGATTTTCCATCTGTAACCGCAACCTTTCATTCTCAATTCTCAATCTCTCATTTTCATGTTCCAGCTTAATCACTATATCTTGCAAGTCTTCCACCTTTGATTTTTTCTTAATAGCTTCTTCAATAGCCACCTTGCGATTTTCCAGACTAAACCATCTTTGATAAATCGAAGTGTGCATATTTACCGAATGACCCAAATTATCAGCAGCAGCTTTAATTGGAATTCCCATTAAATGCGCTCTAATTGCCCAAGCATGGCGTAAATCATAAGGTTGAAAAGGAATACCAACAAATCTAAACCATCTGTCTGTACCATGTCGAGCCGAATTAATTTGTTTACTGGTAATTTTCCCCTGAATTTTGGCTTTTAATAATTCAATAGCTTCCGTATCAGTTTTTAAATTAAACATCTCTACCCAGCGCGGATATAATGGTAAAGCTTCCCGCTCACCTGTTTTACATTCTTCATTTACCCGCCATGTATGAATGGTATTTTCTGAAGACAACCACCAATTTAAATCAGGATTAACAAAAATTTCTCTTGGTCTTATACCATAAGTAGCCAACATCCCATATACCCAACGCCACAGTTTCCAGTTATTTCTGTCTTCCCTAGTGAGCAATTTACTGGGACGGTTGAGTGAGTAAGCCTCAAATTTGAGATATTCCCGCTCTATGTCTGCATCAGTGGGGATATCACGCTTACGTTGAGCAGCAGGTTTAATTTTTAAATTACTTAGCTCTGGGACATCTAAACCAGAACATTTACACAATACCCGAATAACTTTAATTAATTCATTTTTTACACTATCTGAAGATGGACAACATTGCACAGATGCAATAAAGTTGGCATTTATTGCTGGTTTATCCTTTGGTAAGTGTTTTTGAGCAATATAAAAATAACTATTAAATGTGTTCTCACTTTTAAGATTACGTTTTCTAGTTTGGAAATAATTTTTCTCAAAATTTGCAATCAAATCACCAATTATTTGGGTGTTAACTTTATTACGAGTTTTACCTAAATATTTCTCAGTCCATTGAAATTGTTTTCTCGCTAACAATTTTCCTAACTCATAAGCTTCCTCTTCCGCAGTATTTAAACCATCAAAATTAAACGGGATACCCAAAGAAAGATCATATTGCTTTGTTCCTATACCGTTTTTATCAATATCTCCTGGTTTAATGGGTAGGGTGCTTCTGAGTTGCAATGAATTACCAGATTTTCTGACATAAACATTTACCCTAGCAGCTTTGATTCTAGCATTTACCGCCTTTAATTCCGTTTCCAGTTTTGCCGTTAGGTGATTTTCTTGATTTGTCACTGCTTGCATTCTGCCTATATATCCCCCATCGCTGCTGGCTGTTTGTTGAAAATCGGCAAATGCTTCCTGTGTGCTGTTCATACCCTAGATTTACCCTAATAAAAAAACTGTTCAGCCCTGACAATGCTTACGGCAAACATTGTTAAACATAAGCAATTACAGGCTATTAGGATAATATCATCACTCTTTACCGTGAAGGTAAGGCACAGGAAATCTACATCGTGACATCAGGTGAAATGATGGCGATGTACGCTGCTAACAACATCGCTCGTGGTGTTCTTAAGTATGCTCACACTGGTGGCGTGCGTTTGGGTGGTTTGATCTGTAACAGCCGTAACACTGACCGAGAAATCGAATTAATCGAAACCTTGGCAAAACGGTTGAACACCCAAATGATTCACTTCGTACCCCGTGACAACATCGTTCAACACGCTGAGTTGCGCCGGATGACAGTTAACGAATACGCACCCGACAGCAACCAAGCTAACGAATATCGCACATTGGCTACCAAGATCATCAACAACACAAATCTTACCATTCCTACACCTATTGAAATGGAAGAACTAGAAGAATTGTTGATTGAATTCGGTATTCTCGAAAGCGAAGAAAATGCTGCCATGTTAACTGGCAAAACTGCTGCTAAGAAGTAAGATTTCAGCCGCAGGAAAAAGGAAGAATTTCATATTTGACCTTCACCCTTGCATCTCCCCCTAAACCTAGAGGGGACTCTAAGTCCCCTATTCCCAGATCCCTAAGAATCGGAGAGGATAAAATGACACCTCCAGAAAACAACAAAATCGTTGAAGAAAGAAAAGAACTCATTAAAGAAGTTCTCGAAGCTTACCCAGATAAAGCTAAGAAAAGACGCGAAAAGCACTTAAATGTATTTGAAGAAGGTAAGAGCGACTGTGGCGTTAAGTCCAACGTCAAATCTCTTCCTGGTGTAATGACCGCTCGTGGTTGTGCTTATGCAGGTTCCAAGGGTGTGGTTTGGGGTCCTATTAAGGACATGATTCACATCAGTCACGGGCCTGTTGGTTGCGGTTACTGGTCTTGGTCTGGTCGTCGTAACTACTACATTGGTACTACAGGTGTTGACACCTTTGGTACTATGCACTTCACTTCTGACTTCCAAGAAAGAGACATCGTTTTTGGTGGTGACAAGAAACTACTGAAACTAATCCAAGAATTGGAAGTCCTCTTCCCTCTGAACCGTGGTGTATCCATTCAATCTGAATGTCCCATCGGTCTAATTGGGGATGACATCGAAGCTGTAGCTCGTAAGGCTGCAAAAGAGATTGACAAACCAGTTGTTCCAGTTCGTTGCGAAGGTTTCCGGGGTGTTTCTCAGTCCTTGGGTCACCACATCGCTAACGACATGATTCGTGACTGGGTATTCCCCAGAGCTGATAAAGCTAAAGCTGATGGTTCACTGAAGTTTGATTCTACTCCTTATGACGTAGCAATCATTGGTGACTACAACATCGGTGGTGATGCTTGGGCGAGCCGTATTCTTCTAGAAGAAATCGGTTTGCGTGTAGTTGCTCAGTGGTCTGGTGATGGTACTATCAACGAAATGTTGATGACCCCCAACGTGAAGATGAACCTCATCCACTGTTACCGCTCGATGAACTACATCAGCCGTCACATGGAAGAAAAATATGGTATTCCCTGGTTGGAATACAACTTCTTCGGACCTACTAAGATTGCTGAATCCCTACGGGAAATTGCTTCTAAGTTTGACGAAAAAATCCAAGCAAACGCTGAGAAGGTTATTGCTAAGTATCAGCCTACAATGGATGCGATCGTTAACAAGTATCGCCCCCGTTTAGATGGTAAGACTGTCGCCATGATGGTTGGTGGTCTACGTCCTCGTCACGTTGTCCCAGCTTTCCAAGACTTGGGCATGAAGATGATTGGTACTGGTTATGAGTTCGCTCACAACGACGACTACAAACGTACCACTCACTACATCGAAAATGGTACTATCGTTTACGATGACGTGACTGCTTATGAATTTGAGGAGTTTATCAAAGCCCTCAAGCCTGACCTTGTAGCTTCTGGTGTGAAAGAGAAGTACGTCTTCCAAAAGATGGGTCTGCCTTTCCGTCAAATGCACTCTTGGGATTACTCCGAACCTAGCCACAGCGCCTCAAAGTCAATGACAGCAAGATTTTTCGACGGTGAGATGAAAAAGAATTTATTTTTAGTCTAAATGTGAGTTTGAGGATGATCTAGAAACTATATATTTGTGATGCTTTAAATAATATAACTCTGATAGGGGATGGTTTTGAGGATTTGGTTAAATCTTGCTGAAATTACAACTGTAATATGAAAGACTATTTTGAGTGATATTTTTTAGATTAAATGGTGCGATCGCATGATGGATGATGGATGATGAAAGACCAGGAATGCGATCGCAAGAATGAATCGACAATCTATGCAATTGTTTGAGTTCAATCTGGGAAAGCCGCACCAGTCATGGGGTCACTGATATACAATCCTAGTGTTAGACTACGCATGGCTTCATCCCAAACGGGTGTTAATTGCTCTGCTTGATCTGCCCAATAATCGAATGTAATCAAACACTGTACATTCGACCCCAAACCAATGCAAGTCCGCGAAAAAGCATCCCGTGGTTCTTCCTGAGTGTCAATAAATTTAATTTCTGTCCACACAATTCTGGCAGTTTGACGCTTGACGGTAACAATATCTCCCCTAGCGATGACGTTACGCTCATCTTCGTCCATCATTTTCCTCAAAGTAGATTTTAGGGGAAATAGACTCCAGTCACGGGGAGGCAGAGGATTGAAAGATACTTCCAAGCAGCAATCATCCTGGGGCGGTTTTTTATCGCAAAACTTGAAAGATTTTTCTTGTGGCTCAAAAACCCAATTTTGGGGGACATTGAGGCGAACAGCCCCCCGATCTGCCACAAAAATTTTATAGCCTGATGGCGATTCCCAGCGATGATCGGGTTTTAGTTCCAGGGTTTCTTTAATCCACTGGAGATTGCTTTTTTTACGCTTTGCCATAGTATTTTTGCAAATGTTGGCTTAGGTTGTTGCAGGCGATCGCCCACTTTTTCAATAGTAGCAAATTGCTAGTTTTAAATCTCACTATCAGCTAGTTTACAAATAACCATAATCGGTGATAAATATTTACTATGACTAGAGTGAACAAGTTTTAACCCAGCTTTTTCTAAATCTTGAATAAGTTCAGGCATCTGATACTTGTGATGTCGCCAAATAGTAATTTCTTCATCTTTTAAAATTTCAATCTGCCTATCTAACCCTAACTTGCTAAAACTTAGTGTGTAATTTTGATGGAATTTTATATTGGCAGTTATACTATCCGTTTTGACATCATACTTTCTCACAAGTTCGCAATCTTCAGAACTGATTTCCATCTCGTTTTTAATCCATGTATATATTCCATCTACATGATACTTGCAGCCACCTCGAACTTTTCCATCCCATTGAGAGTTAGAACCAATTTCGTTAGTGAACACCAGCAAATCATTTTTACCCATGCTGTTTTTGAAGTTTTGAAAAACTCTGTTTCTGTCTTGATGATTGGCGATTGTCACACCTAAATGTAAAAATATATTGGCTATATCTTTATTTTGAAGAGCAGTAGAGTTTTGCCAAATATCTGCGGGAATAGAGCTAGCTTCTATATCAAAGGTAGAACTATTAAATTCAATTGAGGGAAACCATTTCGTGAAATTTGCCTGAGATAGGGTTAAAAGTTCTTGACTAATATCTAAGGCGATATATTTATTGATTTTACCTAATTTATCAAGTTGAGAAATGAAGTTTTTTACTGGATACGAATTACCACAACCTACATCTACAATGTTGATTTTATTGCAATCTTGATAATTGCCGTTAATATATGCAAAATTTTTCTTTAATAATTCAATTTCTACGTTGGGAGTTTGATACCATTTAGGCACAACATACTTTTGATAAAAATTATTCCATATGTTTGCACCTCTACCTTTGTAAGAATATTTTAAAGGAAATTCGCGTTTAAGTTCTAATGCCTGAATTAATTCTACAAGTTCTTCTTGAGAAAAAATCGAGTAGAATTCAGAACTTGGCTCTACTATACGACTTATAGGATTTGAGATATCTGAATAAACTTGTGAGTTGCTGTCGATTTTTTGAGGTGTCATTGTTTGGCTTTGTCAGGTAATTAACTTGACAACTTTGGTATATTTAATCTGGTCTTCGTCATTATAAAGTATGAAGAGGTATATAATCATGCAAAGCCCTGAGTTTTTCATATGCGCCCTTTTTCACTCACCCCAGTGCGATCGCCTGACATTTAACTAAGTAATATATTCTTGTAGGGTGTGTTGTTGCGTACAACGTACCTGATCAATAATGGGCATCCTAGAAAACAAACCCCATCTTCTCACATCCATGCCCAATTACCGCAGACCTGATATTTCCGGTGGAACCTACCTCACTACGCCTTATGGACTCTACCTGAAGGCGATCGCAATCTATCTATGCGGATGCTTTTAATCAAACGCTTTATAATGGGCTTTTTTGAGCATTCATCGTTTAATCGAGCAGAATATTTACCCGTTAGATTGGGTTAGCAGTGGGGAGGTGCAGCTTTCCTCGGATATTTGGGATATTTAACATGGCGGTGCGTTGCGCTACGCGACAACACACCCTACAGGAGAGATGCGATAACCTTCTCTTACTCTCCTCTATAGAAGTTCGTTTCTAGAGGTGTTTTAATAAGCCATTCAATAAACTCGCCGTTATATTTTTCAGTTTTTCTAATTACAAAGAAAATTGAAAATGCCAGTGAAGGCAATACAGCAGACAAAGGTCGAGCTATTTTTTTTGGGAAAGGATAGAATTGGGAGCCATAGAATTTATCAACAGTCGCAAATCGTTGAGCAATACTCCTATAAAACATAAGTGTATCTTGCTTAGAAAAAACTCTTACATGAGCAGAAATTAATTTTGAACAAGTTGGGTGAATTCCAAAAAGCCCCAAAATACGGTTATGTAAAGAAAGTACATTGGGAACACCCAAATATAAATAACCACCAACCCTTAAAGTTCTAAAAATTTCATGATTAATCCAAAATATTTCTTTTGTATGTTCCAATATTTGGTTAGCTATAATAAAATCCACAGACTCATCATCAAAAGGAAGTGCCTGATTTTCAATATTGACTGAAATAGAGTGAATACCCTTATTTACTAATTTATTTGTAGAGGAACTGCTATGATCTATACCTATGAGTTTTGCTTGTGGGTTATACTGTTTTATAATTGTTAAATCATCACCATTACCACATCCTAAATCAAGACATTGCGAAATATCTATCTCTTTAATCGTCTTTTGTAAAATATGTCTTCCATAGGTTTCATTGTGGTCAACAATATTCAGTCTACTTGTACTACCGGGAGTCACTTTTTGGAACATTTAATTATCCTATTAGTATTGATGCCCAAATATTTTTGTTCATTTTGTATATGCAGATTATACCAAGTCAGGTAGAATTTGTATATTCTATAATTAAAACGTGTTTTCGGGCAGCACAACGCACCACATCAACTTTATTAACTACGCTTATAAACCACCTCCATCCTCAACTTCTCAACTTCCATTTTCAACCTTTCATTCTCCATCCTCAATTGCCCATTCTCCTCCCGAATCACCTCAACTTCATTCCGCTTACTCAAAGCTTGATTAATCGCCAACTTCCGCATATCTAGCGAAAACCAACGCTGATAAGTTTCCGTATGCACTTGCACACTATGCCCCAAATTATCCGCTGCCGCCTTAATTGGTATCCCTAAAATGTGCGCCCGAATCGCCCAAGCGTGACGTAAATCATAAGGTTTAAAATCTAAGCCAATTTTACGAAACCACCAACTAACTCGTTGGGTTAATGCCGTTATTTCAGCATGATTAGTATTATCTTTTTTGCTAATCGCAGTCGCTAACATTTCTAAATATTTAGGATTTCTTAAATCAAACTCCGAAATCCATTGCCTATGTAAAGGTAAAGCTTCTCTTTCCCCAGTTTTACAATCTTTATGGACTTTCCATGTTAAATCTATATTCTCTTTACTTAACCACCAATCAATATCAGGACTAATAAATAATTCCCGTGGGCGTAAACCAAAAACGGCTAACATTCCATAAGTCCAGCGCCAAAGCTGCCAGCTATTTTTAACATTTTGATTAACTTGATTACCTCTGTTCTTTAAGTAATCTTCAAATTTGATAATTCCTGCGGCTATTTCCGTATCAGTCGGTATATTCCGGGGATTATTCTCCGGCATTTTGGAATATTGAGATAAATCGATTTCAATTTTAAATGTCTGGCAAAAAGCTGATATAGCTCTCGCAGCGTTATATTTTGCCCATTGTTTATCGATTTTTTCAATTGAACTGATGAAATTTTCAGGTGTGGCTAAATCCTGAGCATTAGTAAATCGCTTAGTGCGGGAAAAATAATAAAAAAAAGTATGTTCGCTTTTAGTTGTGCGCTGATGAGTTTTAAAATACTCCGCTTCAAATTGTGCGAGTAACTCACCTATAGTTTTAAAGTCTTTTTTAATCGCCTCATTGCCTAAATATTTATCATTCCATTCAAAAGATTTCCGAGCGATTAACTTTCCTAATTCATAAGCTTCTTCCTCAGCCGTCTTGAGTCCATCCCAGTTAGCAGGAATATTCAAGCTGAGATTATATTGCTTTCTCCCAGTGCCTTTTATGTCCTTGTCTCCAGGTTTAATTGGTAACGTCGCCCGTAATTGCAGACTTCCATTTGATGCTCTCACCGTTACTTTAGCCTTTGCAGACTTCAAACGCAGATTTACTTGCTCTAACTCTAATAGTAATTTTGTTCTCATCTGTTCTCTTTGCTGGTGTGATTGCAGACTTCAACCAAGAAAACTGCCGTCGATAGATGAAAATGATTAGACTTGGAAACCCGCCAAATTGAAGCTCTGTCTCCCCTCTCCGCTTGCACCGGAGGGGTTGGGGGTGGGGTGCATTGTGGCGTAACTAATTAACCGAACTTGTCTTCACCCTGATTATGCATCGCTATGATTTAGCCTATATTTAGCCTAGAAATAAATGTGTGTTCCACGAACAATGTTTATCACTGACACTGCTTACTGCAAACATTAAGTGCTGGAAAGTTATTGAAGCATCACTAGGAATACTCCGGTCCTTATCACGGTTATGATGGCTTCGCTATCTTCGCTCGCGATATGGATTTGGCACTCAACAGCCCAACTTGGGGTTTAATTGGCGCTCCCTGGAACAAGGAAGCTCAAGCTAAAAAGGCTAAGGCTAAAGTTACAGCTTAGGGAAATAGCAAAGGGATAAGTAGGGATAGCCTGGGGTTTTAGCCCCAGGGGGGAGTCGGGAATTCAAGGTTCAAAATTCAAAAATTAAAAGTTTATTTTGATTTTTGCATTCTGAGTTTTGAGTCAAATTCCCACTCCCACCAAAAAATTCCTCGACGAGTAACGAACGACTTCAGTAAGTTTGGAGATGTAGAAATGCCTCAGAATCCAGAAAATATTCAAGACCACGTTGAGTTATTCCACCAACCGGAATACAAACAACTGTTCCAAAACAAAAAGGAATTTGAAAACGGTCACACCGCCGACGAAGTTACACGCGTTGCAGAATGGACCAAGGGTTGGGAATATCGTGAAAAGAACTTCGCTCGTGAAGCTTTAACTGTTAACCCTGCGAAAGGCTGTCAACCTTTAGGTGCAATCTTTGCTGCTGTTGGTTTTGAAGGCACAATGCCTTTCGTCCAAGGTTCTCAAGGTTGCGTTGCTTACTTCCGTACCCACTTAACCCGTCACTACAAAGAACCATTCTCTGGTGTGTCTTCTTCAATGACTGAAGATGCAGCCGTGTTTGGTGGTTTGCAAAACATGATTGACGGTTTGGCGAACTCTTACCAACTGTACAAGCCTAAAATGATTGCTGTCTGCACAACTTGTATGGCAGAAGTAATTGGTGATGACTTACAGTCATTCATCAACAACGCTAAGGATGCTGGTTCAGTTCCTAAAGATTTCCCAGTTCCTTACGCTCACACTCCTAGCTTTGTTGGTTCCCACATCACTGGTTACGACAACATGATGAAGGGGATTCTTTCTAACCTAACCTTGGGTAAGAAGAAAGCTACCAGCAACGGTAAAATCAACTTCATTCCAGGTTTTGATACCTATGTAGGCAACAACCGGGAAATCAAACGCATTTCTTCCTTGTTCGGCTTTGACTACACCATTCTCGCTGACAACAGCGACTACTTAGATTCACCCAACACTGGTGAATTTGATATGTATCCAGGTGGTACAAAGTTAGAAGATGCCGCAGATTCAATTAACGGTAAAGCTACAATTGCTCTGCAAGCATATTCTACCACCAAAACCCGCGAGTACATTGAAAAAGAGTGGAAGCAACCCACTTCAGTTTCTCGCCCTTGGGGTATCAAGGGTACTGATGAGTTCTTGATGAAACTCAGCGAACTAAGTGGTACAGCCATTCCCGAAGAACTAGAAATTGAACGGGGTCGTGCAGTTGATGCCATGACTGACTCTCATTCATGGGTTCACGGTAAGCGCTTTGCTATCTTTGGTGAGCCAGATTTAGTAATCAGCGTAGTTGGCTTTATGTTGGAAATGGGTGCTGAACCTGTCCACATTCTAGTTAACAACTCCAACGAAGTATTTGAGAAAGAACTTCAAGCTTTACTAGATTCTAGTCCTTTTGGTCAAGGCGCAACTATCTGGGGCGGTAAAGACCTATGGCATATGCGTTCCTTGTTGTTCACCGAACCCGTAGACTTGCTCATCGGTAACTCCTACGGTAAGTACCTATGGCGCGACTGTAAGGTTCCCTTCGTCAGAATTGGTTATCCTATCATGGATCGCCACCACTTACACCGCTACAGCACCATCGGCTACCAAGGTGTAATCAACTTGCTCAACTGGATTGTTAATACAATCTTTGAGGAAATCGACCGCAACACCAATATTCCTTCTAAGACCGATATTTCTTACGACTTGATTCGTTAAGAATTGGTTACGCAGCGTGCTAATTAAGGGTAAGTAAGGGGAATTGGGAGAGACGCGATGAATCGCGTCTGTACAAGAAATTGGGAGAGACGCGACGAATCGCGTACAAGAAATTGGGAAAGACAGAGTTTTTCCAATACCCGATACCCAATACTGAATCTCCCATCCCCAACTTACCTTTCTTTTTTTTCTCGCATTTACCTGAGATATCTATTATGGAAAGTATCAATCACACTCACTCTCATCCTAATTACCATCCACCTAACAATAAAAAATCAGGCTGGTTTTCTAATCTTCTCAATCCTGTGCGTAATTGGCTGGATGGAATGCCGGTTAAAAATTCCCGGATTGCTCATGTAATTTGTCAAGTAATTCCTTGCTGTTGTCCCTTTGAGCGGAGTATTAGTTTATTTGGGCGAACTTTTCATATTCCACCTCTGTGTAAACTCAATCCCTTATATGACGAGTTTGTGGGAATGCGTTTTCGGGCTTTATCTTATCTTGCTGATGAGTGTGGAGAAGATATCACGAAATATATTTGTTAGAAATTTGTCTCCATTTATGACTCATTAAGCATCTTGCAAAAGTCAATTTTATGAGAACTATACCACAAATTTACACTGATTAATTATCTAGTGTAAATGTGGACTAAAGAAGATTTTTGCAGGCGGTCTATTACTTAGTGAATAGGCTAATAACTGTTATTAACACTGTCGATCCAGCAAGAGAAGAGAGAAAAGAGAAGAGAGATGAAAAGTACCCAAGGTAAAATTAACGAGCTGCTGAGTGAATCAGGATGTGAACACAATCAGCACAAGCAGGGAGAGAAGAAAAACAAATCTTGCACGCAACAAGCGCAACCAGGTGCTGCTCAAGGTGGTTGTGCTTTTGATGGTGCAATGATTGCTCTTGTGCCAATTACTGATGCAGCTCATTTAGTCCACGGGCCGATCGCCTGTGCTGGTAATTCTTGGGGTAGTCGTGGTAGTCTCTCCTCTGGGCCTTTACTGTACAAAACGGGCTTTACTACCGATTTGACTGAGAATGATGTGATTTTCGGGGGTGAAAAAAAGCTCTATCAGGCAATTCTGCAACTTCACGATCGCTACAAGCCAGCAGCAATTTTCGTCTATGCTACCTGTGTCACGGCTCTGATTGGCGATGATATGGATGCTGTGTGCAAGGCTGCAACTGAGAAAACTGGTATTCCTGTGATTCCTGTGATTGCTCCGGGTTTTATTGGCAGTAAAAACTTGGGGAACCGCTTTGGTGGTGAAGCTTTGCTGGAATATGTAGTTGGTACAGCAGAACCGGAAACAACTACGCCTTATGATATTAACTTGATAGGTGAATACAACATCGCCGGAGAAATGTGGGGAGTTACTCCACTGTTAGAAAAATTAGGCATTCGGGTTTTATCTAAAATTACAGGTGATGCTCGTTTCAATGATATTCGTTATGCCCATCGTGCCAAGCTGAATGTGATGATCTGCTCACGCGCGTTGCTCAATATGGCGAGAAAAATGGAGGAACGCTACAACATTCCTTACATTGAAGAGTCTTTCTATGGCATCGATGATATGAATCGTTGTCTGCGAAATATTGCTGCTAAATTGGGTGATGCGGATTTGCAGGAACGCACAGAAAAGCTAATTGCTGAAGAAACTGCGGCTCTTGATTTGGCTTTGGCTCCCTATCGCGCTCGACTTAAAGGTAAGCGGGTTGTCTTGTATACCGGCGGTGTGAAGAGTTGGTCGATTATATCGGCAGCTAAGGATTTGGGCATTGAAGTTGTTGCTACCAGTACGAGAAAAAGCACTGAGGAAGATAAAGCCCGGATTAAGAAGTTGATTGGTAACGATGGCATCATGATGGAGAAGGGCAACGCTCAGGAATTGTTAAGGCTGGTGAAGGAAACTGGCGCTGATATGTTAATTGCTGGTGGTCGTAACCAATACACTGCTCTGAAAGCCCGGATTCCTTTTCTGGATATTAACCAAGAACGTCACCATCCTTATGCAGGTTATTCGGGGATGGTTGAGATGGCACGGGAATTGTATGAGGCTCTTTATAGCCCTATTTGGGAACAAATACGCAAGCCCGCTCCTTGGGAAGAAATGGAGGGATAATTTGGCTGATTTTCTCCCGCAGAATCCGCGATGAATCAATGAAGACGCGATGAATCCGGAGAAGAAGACGCGATGAATCGCGTCTCTACAATATCCTTCCAATGAATGCAATTTGGTATTAATATAATGGCGATTGTTAATCTTCCCAATAAACCACTGACTGTTAATCCTCTGAAGCAAAGCCAAGCTTTGGGTGCATCTTTAGCCTTTTTGGGGTTGAAGGGGATGATTCCTCTGTTCCACGGTTCCCAAGGTTGTACTGCTTTTGCTAAAGTTGTGCTTGTACGGCATTTTCGGGAAGCTATTCCCCTAGCCACTACAGCCATGACTGAAGTTTCTACTATTTTGGGTGGCGAAGAGAATGTGGAACAGGCTATTCTCACTCTGGTGGAAAAGGTGCAGCCGGAAATTATTGGTCTATGCAGTACGGGGCTAACGGAAACTAGAGGAGATGATCTGGAACGTTTTCTCAAGGATATCCGCGATCGCCATCCGGAATTAGATCATTTACCGATTGTATTTGCTCCTACTCCAGATTTCAAGGGAGCGCTGCAAGATGGTTTTGCCGCAGCTGTGGAAAGTATTGTCAGGGAAATCCCTAAAGCTGGTGGAATTAGAACCGAACAGGTGACGATTTTGGCGGGTTCGTCTCTGACTCCAGGGGATGTGCAGGAAATCAAGGAAATGGTGACTGCTTTTGGATTAGTACCAATTATTGTCCCTGATCTTGGTGCTTCCCTCGATGGTCATTTAGAAGATGGCTATAGCGCGGTTACAGCTTGTGGCACGACTATAAAACAGCTACGAGATATAGGTAGTTCCGCCTTTACCATCGCTTTAGGCGAAAGTATGCGAGAAGCCGCCAAAATCCTGGAGGAGCGCTTTAACATCCCCTACGAGGTGTTTGGTGAACTGACTGGATTGGAAGCTGTGGATGAGTTTCTGCAAGCATTGGCGATTCTGAGTAGTAATAGCGTCCCCGAAAAATACCGCCGTCAACGTCGCCAGTTGCAAGATGCGATGTTAGATACTCATTTTTACTTTGGTGCAAAGCGAGTTTCTTTGGCATTGGAACCGGATTTGTTATGGTCAACGGTGAACTTTTTGCAATCGATGGGGAGTCAAATTCATGCAGTGGTGACTACGACGCGATCGCCTCTGTTGGAAAAACTCCCTGTCAAAAGCGTCACCATTGGCGACTTAGAAGACTTTGAACAACTAGCAGCCGGGTCTGATTTACTCATTGGCAATTCTAACGTAAATGCGATCGCCAAACGTCTCTCGATACCTATGTATCGTTTAGGTATTCCCATTTACGACCGTTTAGGAAATGGATACTTCACGAAAGTTGGCTATCGAGGCACAATGGAGCTTTTATTTGGCATCGGGAACCTATTTTTAGAAGCCGAAGAAGAGAGAGTTAAAAACTTATGGGAATTGGTATCTGAGAAATAACACCATTTCCTCGTAAAAAACCGCGCCAAACTTCTTCCCTTCTTTCTTTCTTTCCTTCCTTCCTTCGTGTACTTTGCGCCCTTTGCGGTTCGTTCCTCATAGACTTCGGCACATATTCATACAGAAATGGAATCAGAAGAAATTTCTGCTCAATAACCGATCCTTAACTCAGGAAAACACAATGAAAATAGCCTTTACCACAAGTGACCGGATTCACATTAATGCTCACTTCGGATGGGCGAGAGAAATTGATGTTTACGAAATCTCCGACGAGGGATATGAATTTCTCGAAACTCTGAAATTTGAAGGTGACCTCAAAGAAGATGGTAACGAAGACAAAATCAATCCCAAACTTGATGCTTTGGTTGATTGTACCATCGTTTATGTCACAGCAATTGGTGGTAGTGCCGCAGCTCGCTTAATTAAGAAAGGCGTTACCCCAGTCAAAGCTAAATCAGAGGAAGAAGAAATTAGTGAAGTCCTCGATAAACTTGTGAAAACCCTCAAAGGTAATCCTCCACCTTGGTTGCGTAAAGCTTTAAGACAAACTACTCCAAACTTTGTAGACTAATTTCAAGTTGAAGCAACGGTATGAGTACAAACAATAATGTGAACGGAAACACCGATACAGTAGTCTTGAATTCCCCTTTCCTCAAGACATTAGTCCAACAAATTCGGGGACAAGATACTTACGGAGTTTATCGAAATTGGTCGGATGAATTAATCCTCAAACCCTTTGTTATTACCAAACAAAAGAAACGCGAAATTTCACTTGAGGGTGAAGTTGACCCCATGACTCAAGCGCGGATTATGGCATTTTTCCGGGCTGTAGCTGCTGCTATTGAACAAGAAACAGGTCTAATCTCTCAGGTCGTGATTGACTTGAGCCATGAAGGATTTGGCTGGGCGCTGGTTTTTTCTAGTCGTCTTTTGCTAACTGTAAAAACCTTGCGTGATGCTCATCGCTTTGGTTTTGACTCAATGGAAAAATTAGCAGAAGAAGGTGAGAACTATGTCAAAAAAGGTATTGACTTAGCTAAGAGATTTCCCGAAGTTGGCAACCTTTAAGACTGCCTAAAAACTTAATTTAACTTTGTGTCTTAGTGTCTTTGTGTTTGCAACCATTAGGCATTAGACACAAAGGTGTTTGTTTTTTGCTCAACTTAATAATTAGGAGTAATAAATGGCGCAAGTGAGCGAAACAAGTATTGAAGAAATCAAAACCAAAATTAAGCGGCTCAATAGTAAAGCTGGTCAAATGAAGATGGATCTGCATGATTTAGCAGAAGGTCTGCCCACAGATTACAAAACTCTGATGGATGTAGCGGCGGCGACTTATAAAATCTATGAACAGCTAGATGAGCTTAAGCAACAGCTAAAAACAATGGAGAATGTTCAATGACCAAGAATATTAATCAATTCAAAAAGCTCGTAGATGCAGAAGAATTTTTTCAATTTTTCGATTTGCCTTACAACAAAGAAAATGTAAATGTGAATCGTCTGCATATTTTGAAGAAATTTTCGCAATTCATGGCAGAAGTTGATGATAATGCTCATGGTTTAACTTCAGAAGAAATACTCCAGCAATATTCGTTAGCTTTGCAAAAAGCTCATGATCTTTTCTTGGAATCAACAGCTTATGAAGAAAAGCTGTTCAAAGTGTTTAATGACAAGCCGAAGAATGTAGTTAAGCTGACAGAAATTAGTTCTGATTAGGAGGTAAAAATTGATCAACCTAACGCCTACCGAATTAGAACGTTATAGTCGCCAAATGATGCTTCCAAACTTTGGCGAACTAGCTCAAAAACGTCTGAAGTCAGCGACAGTTATGGTTTCAGGTGTGGGGGGATTAGGCGGTACGGCGGCGCTTTACTTAGCAGTAGCGGGCGTTGGGCGGCTAATCTTAGTCCGGGGTGGTGATTTGCGCTTGGATGATATGAATCGTCAGATTTTAATGACTGATGATTGGGTAGGTAAACCCAGGGTATTCAAAGCTAAAGAAACTCTGGAAGCTATCAATCCTGATATCCAGGTTGATGTAGTTCATGATTATGTCACTGCGGAAAATGTAGACTCCTTAGTGCAATCGGCTGATATGGCGTTGGATTGCGCCCACAATTTTACGGAACGTAACTTGCTGAATGCAGCTTGTGTACGCTGGCGTAAACCGATGGTGGAGGCTGCTATGGACGGGATGGAGGCTTATCTGACTACAATTATTCCCGGTGTGACTCCTTGTTTATCTTGTCTGTTTCCAGAAAAGCCTGATTGGGATAGACGTGCTTTTTCGGTTCTGGGCGCTGTCTCTGGGACACTAGCTTGTCTAACAGCGTTGGAGGCGATTAAGCTGATCACTGGATTTAGTCAACCTCTGTTATCGCAGTTATTAACAATTGACTTAAATCGGATGGAATTTGCCAAGCGTCGTTCTCAACGCGATCGCGCTTGTCCAGTCTGCGGTAACACTGCACCCTGGAGATACGGACAACCCCCATCAATGGAACCTACAAGTAATTGTAGTCATTAGTCATTAGTCATTAGTCATTTGTTATTTGATAACTGATAACTGATAACTGACACCACAACTTTATCGCGACACATTAGGAGACGTAATGGCTGTTAGTTTAACAGAAAAAGCAGAGTTTCGTCTGCGGTCATTTATCAGAGGTTCTTCCCCTGACAATAATGACGCTTCAAAAGGCATCCGGATATCTGTAAAAGATGGTGGTTGCAATGGTTATGAATATGGTATTGATGTCACTAGCAAACCACAACCAGATGATTTAGTAATTCAGCAAGGTAATGTGTTGATTTACGTTGATGCTAAAAGTGCGCCGTTATTAGACGGGGTTGTGGTCGATTTTGTAGAAGGGGTAATGGAAAGTGGCTTTAAGTTCACTAACCCTAATGCAAGTGATACCTGCGGTTGCGGAAAATCATTCAAAACAGATGATGGCACACCCACTGGTGTACCTTGCAGCTAGTACCGCTATGAATTCGTAATTCGTAATTCGTAATTCGTAATTGAGCTTTCAAAGTTTCCCGTAGAAATTATGGACACTTGCTAATTTACGGGTTTTGAAAAAATCGCAATTTGGTAACACCGATACCACTTGCGTTTGCTTACAGTCGGGAGAACCCCATCAATGCAGTGTCCTCTTCCGCGCTGTTGCTGGAAGTTTGGAGTTCACTAAGTAACAGAAACTCCTAAACTTCGCTAAATCAATTCAATCGTATAATTTTTGAGGAGAATCGGAAAATGGCAAGCTATCAAGTTAGATTAATCAGTAAGAAGCAAGACCTCGACACTACAATTGAAGTTGATGAAGACACTACCATTGTAGACGCAGCAGAAGAACAGGGTATTGAGTTACCTTTCTCATGTCATGCAGGTTCTTGCTCTAGTTGTGTGGGAAAAATTGTTGAAGGTGAAGTTGATCAATCTGATCAAATCTTCTTGGATGATGAGCAAATAGATAAAGGTTTCGCTCTACTTTGTGTTACTTATCCCCGCTCTAATTGCACAATTAAAACTCACCAAGAACCATACCTTGTCTAGAGTGTTTCTTTGAACTCTCAGAAGGTTTAGACCCCCGAATTCTTGAAGAAGTCGGGGTTTTTTTTGTTCGGAATTTATTGAAAATTACTATATTACCGAATTCTGAGAGTCTGTTGATATATAACTGAGCCAGCGAGAGGAAATCTCTTGCAAAGTTCCATTTTCAGACATCAGTCGCAATTCAATATTAAGGTCTTTGGTTAAAGGACTATCGATGGGTAAGACAAACCCATAAAGCTCAGTTCCCAAAGACAAGTTAGTTAATTTCAGGTTGAGTTCGGGATTTTGCTTGAGGTAATATTCCATAGCGGGACGGTCGAACACTACTGCATCTGCTCGTTCGTCTGCCAATTTTTGTACGGCTTCTGCTAAATTTGCCACTTTTTGCACTCGACTACTATAGTTATGCACTACCTCAGCACTAGATGAGCCTTCTACAGTTGTTAACCTAGCATCTTCTAGGCTGGAGGGACTGGTAAATTGTTCAGTAGAACCACCGGATAAGGCTATGGTTATAGCTGAAGCGAGTCCGGCTGTCAGGGAAGAAACTGTGACTAACGCCAAAATCATCCAAGTCCCGGCGATGAAACGACCAAGGTGGGTAATAGGTGCGCGATCGCCATATCCCACTGTAGTCAATGTTACTAGTGCAAACCACATCCCATTACCCACTCCCTGGAAGTAATCTTTCGGGAATTGTTCGCTGTTTTCATTTCGTTCCGCCAGCCAAACCAAATTTCCCACTACGAACATCAGGGTCACTAATACCGCCACCGAAGTTAAAACCGCAGTCTCAAAAAAAGGTTTTACCCGACTCCAAAGGCTGGGATCGTCAGCTGTTGTTAAGACGGCAATTTCTGTAGAAAAATAGGGTTGGGTAAAATCAACTGTTTTTAGGCGCTGGGATGTAATTGTGATGGGGCCAATCAACAAATCCAATTCTCCCTGATTCACCACTTCCAGCGCATTAGCAACGCTGGATTGCGGTATTAATTCATATTCTATATTTTGAGAACGCGCCACTTCTGCCCATACTTCCACACTAATACCGGAAGTGTCTGTATCTCTGCGAACTACGAAAGGAGCCGAACCAGCTACACCCACTCGCAACGGCGCGCCTGAAGCTAAAGTTGGGAGAGAAATAACTAAAGCGACAGCTACCCCAGTCAAGCAATTATAGTTGGCGGCAAAACTCTGGCGAACTCGAAAAATAGATGCAGATAAAATGCTATGCAGTGGGTGTGAATGTGGGAAGTGGCGAAATTTCATGAGTGGTTGACTCCTGAACTACTGGTGCGATCGCTGTTAAAAAAGGTGATATTATTTCCTGAACAATGTCTGGATGATAACTCTTAAGCCACTGCATCTTCAAGCTGACTGCCTAGATTAAATTAACTTTCAAGACACAAATTTTAAAATCTTTACCACCTTTTATAACTGCCAAAGTTGAATTTGATAACAAAGATGGCTGTCAAAAATTTTTCGTGCAGCTAGACCCTCTGCAATTGGTTTCTCCAACCAACGTTTAAAAGCCCAACTTCCTATTGTGTGTATAGGTGGAACTGCTATCTTGACAACATCAGCAATATATTTAAATGTAGTCAGTCCAAAAGTCCGAAAATTACTCAGGCACAAATCAATGGTTGGTGCAATTGATTGAGAAATATCTTCTGTTTTAATTAATTTAAATCCAGCCTTTTCTAAAGCTGCTTGGAGGTCATGAGCAATATGACAGTTAGAAAAAATGCCCTCTTTGTATTCGGCATCAAGGCGCATCATATCTGCTATTAGTAAGTAACTACCACTATTAAGTAAACGCGCTGCACCTTGAGCTAAATCTTCCACAGCCATATATTGGCTACTTTCACTGAACAGTATTAAATCATAAGAATGTGAAGTCTGAAAATCTTCAAACGTTGTTAAGTGGAAAGGTACTTTACCGTTAGTATTTTGAATAAACTTCTCTTCTTGGATGGCATCGGGTGCTAGTCCCTCAACAGTGAGTCCACGTTCCCACAGTAATTTTGCGTTACCACCAATACCACAGCCTACATCCAGGACAGTTTTGATTCCTTCGGGGATGAAACTAAAAAGTTTGGTTGTATAGGCTTCTTGTGCCGCACGCAACTGAGTTATGGTCAATTCTTCATCAGGATTTGGTATTACTTCCCAATAGCCGTAATGTAGATAGGAGGAACCGGTGAGTCCCATATAGTAATCTATGGCTGCATTTTGGTAGCGTGTTGCTTTGGGAATCTTAATTGACTGTGATTTTTGCATTTAGGGTTAATCTCAGGTTGGCGAAGGTATTGGTATTTAATCACATTATTCAAATGAAACACCAAATTTCGCTGGCTGAGAAATAAAAAATGTCTCACGCAGAGACGCGGAGACGCAAAGAGGAAGATTGAAGTAGGCGATGATCGCCTAAATATGTTTCAATTCTAGTATTTTTAGTTACAGAGTTCTCTTTCAGTGGATTTTATCTGTGAGGGAATGGGTACTGCTGGAATACGTGCCAAAATTCCTTTTTTCAGTGGTTCTGGACGTTCACTCCACGGTAATAAACCTTCTGGGTGGGCATAATATTTATTTGCACACTCGAAGACTCCAGCCACTGCTGCGGGTGATAAATCTGAAGAAATATCACCAAACAGATATGTAGATTTACCATGTGCAGCAAATGATATCACACAAGCGCGATCGCAAGCGCTCATGCAGTTCACTGGTTGAATCACAAACTCTGTGTTTAATTCCCAATGGGGATAATGTGCTTGCAAGTGTTTAAGAAATTTTTCTCCACCACTTTCACCAACGCGCTTCCCACCTTCCCACTTACTCGCACAAGTGGTACAAACAAATATTGTATGTTGTGCTGTCATCTATACCTCGTAGATTTTAGCTAAAGTTACTTTTTTATCGGCGGGTATTCTGACTTACGCAATTTTAAATTTTAAATTTAGGATTTTGAAATGTCTGATGCCATCTTAATATCTCAAAATAAAAATCTAAAATCTGTTTACAGCTGCGGGACAGCGCCGGAGTTACACCGAACTTTCCCCGTTACCTCTAATAGCTAATTTCTACTAGAACCGGATATATGAAAATCTATCATACTTTTGTCAAATTTCAATCAAACTTTGGATAAAGTTAACAGATGGTTTCTATTGACAGATACATAGAGGAATTTGATTTGATTATTGAAAAAATCTCAGTATATGTAGGGTGTGTTATGGCTTTAGCCTAACGCACCGTCTTCTGGGTCTTGGTGCCGTACTCTCCTCAATAACACACCCTACGTGTGTTTCATAAATCAAAGATGAGTCCTATAGTTAAATTGTTATTTGCTTAAATTTTCAACAATTCATGTAAGTAAGTCGGCGTGAAAATTTCAATGTCTGTCATTGCGGGTGGAACGTATGGCTTAATGCACTGTTTGAGGCTTGCCAATCCACTACAATACTTAATTTTTTTCATAAATCAAACCAGATTCCTATATGTTGAAATCTTTATAAATGATTCATAATTTTAACTTATCGGAGTGATAATATATAAATAAGCTAAATTGTTGCTAGTGAACCTAAACCTCAGAAAAAAGCGATACAGGGTTATTTCAGACATTTGTATCTTAATTCTGGTTCAGTTAAAAATTAGGCAGAACCTCAGATAGCTTCAATAGTAAAATAACGGAAATCTGCGTAAATCTTGTCCTAATCTTAACCTGATTCATTCAGGGATGAAATAAATGCCTAACTCCTGTCAATGGGTATTTAAAGCTATTAATTAATCGACTAGCTAGAGTTTTAATAACTCTAATCATCAGGAATGCCATCATGTTTTGTTGAGGAATGGTAGGTATCACCTATTCTTCATCTTGCTGAATCACTTTAGGAATATTAAGGATTAGTTATGAATCAGATCAAAAAGCAAAAATTGAGTGAAGTTACCAAGCAATGGATGATCGCAAATGGCTACAATCCCCAACACTTAAATCAAGCAGGAGAAAATGGCGATACGGCTTTGATGAAAGCTACTAGAGAAGGAGTCTATCCAGTTGCCAAAGAACTTATTGATTTGGGCGCAAATATTAATGCAAAAAATAATGATAATAATAATGCTTTATGGTTTGCTTGTTTCGGCAATCATTACGAGTTAATTAGCTTGCTGCTTGCTGCCAAAATTAATATTAATAATCAAAATGATAATGGTGCTACTGTTTTAATGTATGCAGCATCATCAGGAAAAACAGGTGTTGCCAAATTACTTCTACAACACCAACCTAATTTGGATTTAAGAAATTTAGACGATTATAAGGCGATAGATTTTGCTAGCAACATAGAGATTTTAGGATTACTCAAAAATGCCGCTAAGTAAGAATTTAGAGACAGCTTACCACGATGCAACCAAGCATTCTTACTTATCTGTACAGATTAATCCTAATTATGTAGATGCTTCAACTCAGCCAAGTTCATTTAAAGTTTATCCAAAGTTTTATCGGCGGGTGAAATTAAATATCAATAATCCTGTGCATTCGTTTATCTGGTTAACCAGTGCCGTTACTCTGGAAAAGGCATATAAGGATGTACCCTATAAACTCCGCGTAAATCCCTCAGCAGGGGCTTTATATCCTACGGAAGTTTATGTGCAAATTCGTGGAATGTCGGGAATCATCGATGGGATATATCATCTGGAAGTTGAGAATAATTGTCTAACTCTCATTTATGAATTAATTGATGATGGGCTAGAAAGTTATATTATACCGGGGAAAAGTATCAAGGGATGCATTTTTTTAATTAGTTGTGTTTATTATAGGTCTAGCTGGAAATATCAGGATAGAAGCCTCAGATATTGCTTTTTAGATAGCGGTCATCATTTAGGCGCGATGGGCGAAGCCCCGCCTTTGGCGATCGCAGCATCAGCGTATCTGCATAACCAAGATATACAACTGATTTTTGACTTTGATAAACTTGCTCTCAATACAGTTTTAGGCTTTGAAAATAAAGAGTTTATCACTGCTGGGGTAATCTCAGGTGAAGTGCAAGAAAAGCCAGTCAGGTGTTTAAGGTTGAAGGTTCCTTTTGTCTCTGGGACAGATTATTTTGAAGCTAATGAATTCATTGAACATAGCTATAAACTAACTGCTGTACAGCAGAGTCCAGCACAGCCACTAGAACAGCCACAGTTTGACTTTGACAAGGAGAAGTTTTATCACGCGGTTTGGAATAGACGTTCCATTAGACGTTTCCGGAAACAGTTTATTTCTCAAGAAGATTATCTATATATCTGGCGACAAATTGCACAATCAATACCAACAGAGAATTTTGAGGACATCGAAATTTACTCTGTTGTACATCGAGTAGAGGGGATATCGCCGGGATTATATAAAGGTACGCATCTGCTGAAGGCTGGTAATTTCGGAGAACGGACTGGTTATTTATGCGTGAATCAAGCGATCGCTAGAGATAGCGCTGTAACTTTGTTTTTTGTATCTGACTATATCAATTATCAAACAGCTATGCAATTAGCTGGTTTTGTCGGACAAAGAATTTATTTGGTGAGTAATTATTTGGGAATTGATTGTAGTGGAATTGGTGCGTTCTACGATGATGAAACCCAAGAATTATTACAAACCAAGAAAGATGTTCTCTATGGGATGGCTATTGGCAAATAACTAGGATCATAAAGAGAGATGATGAACAATAATTTTTATTATAATAGTGATGATTTTCATCCAAAACAGCCGACATCGGCAGATATTATCCTGCGGCAACAACTAGAGGATTCTATTAGTAAGTATTTTTATGACGGGTGCGATCGCATCATTCAAAACCTGCTATCTAATTGTCGCTGGTATGTCACAACTCGCGCTAATGCGATGACATTGGTAATTGAATGTCCTGATCAAGTGACTAATTGGCGGGTTTTGCGACAAATCGTGCCAATGGGAACGTTGCTGAACTCGATTATCAGCAGTGCTAAAATTCGTGTTTGTCCCCCAGATAGTCAAGGTGTACCTTTTGAAATGAGGGTAGATGAACTGTCTGTTTATCGTGATTGGGCATAAGTTGTAATTCGTAGTTCGTAATTCGTAATTCGTAGTTCGTAGTTCGTAATTGAGTTTACTGGCTGATGAGAGTGGTTAATTGTTCAAAAACTAGGTCTGCTGAATGTTTTACTACGGGACTTAATTCTAGTCCTAAATCAAGATTTGCAGCTTCAATTAGGTAAACTGTGACATCTTGGGGAAACTCATTTGCAAAAATTTTCCTTCCAGCAGCTAAAGCATGATCCCAGCGAAAATCATGTAAATTATAACTAGGTTCTGGTAAAGCTTCTAGTTCTTTTCCTGGGACTTTAAATATAGCACCTGGTTCTGAATTTGTGGAACTAGCATCAACAATTATTAATGTTTTACTACCCCTGGCTTTAAACATTACTTCCATCCCTGCGGTTCCACAGTCATACACGCGCACATCAGGATGGGGATTTTCAGCTAAATATTGTTGTAGGCGTTGGGCAATAATTACGCCTACAGCGTCGTCACTACGGTTGAGGTTACCGCAACCAATTATAGTTAGCAAGAGTTTTAAATTAGGCAATCATAGGTTGCTAAATCAGAGGCTTCGACTGATGAGACAGACAAAACCTCTGAAAAATATGGTATGGACAAAAACTAGAGTTTTACACCGTATTTGCTAGCAATTTCTGTGAATTTTTCACACTGCTTTTGTGATGCGTCAGTTAATATCATTTCTGCTTGTTCTGGAGTGTTACCCTCTTTAGGAATTAAATACTTGACATAAAGGGCGATAAAATCGGCGACAACTGCCAAACCAGATAAACCATGTTTGTCAGCTTCCTTCCCCGCGATCGCAGCTACTAAACCGGCTTTAATTGGGTCGGGTTTAACCTTCATAAACTGGTCAATTAGCTTAGGAATGTACTCTGCTGGTGGCAAGTTATTTAACTTACTTTGGTCTGGAGTAAAATTACAACCTGCGGCTTTTGCCTGTTCTAAAACACACCATTCTATGAATTCTTGCAGTGCGGCTTCAGGAAGGCGAGGAAGATATCTATGTAATGCTATATCAGGCACAAGCTTACCTTATAAATTTATGTTTTTTGAAGTGCATCACAGCTAGACTAACCCATTACTTCTATGAGTTTTAGTGTGTTACGCTACGAGTTTTTAAGAAATATTTAGACGATAAATATCAAAAATATTACTTCCTGTTATCTTTTAGTATAAACAGGGGCATACTATAAAGCAAGTATATACATACAACTTATTCATGAAACCTGTGTTACGTAAAGGGCAACTAACTACTTGGAAAGATGATCGGGGTTTTGGTTTTATACAATTCAGTGATAGTAGTCAGGAAGTCTTTCTTCACATCAGCGCATTTAAAAATCTTCACCGTCGTCCCCAAGTTGGTGATATTATTTGTTATCAACTCGCAGTTGAGCAGAACGGCAAGTTACGCGCTTGTAATGCTTCGATTGAAGGGATGATGGTATCAAAACCTATATCTGAGTCCTCATCTTCTAGCACACCGATAAAGTTGAAATCCAAGGCTATGGTGAAATCTTCATCATTAGTCTTAGAGACATTACTTTTATCTCTACTACCTGGCTTGGGTTCCATCCATTTTTTATTGACTACGGGCATTCCAATTCCTCTCATCCTTTATCCTTGTATGAGTTTAATTACCTTGGCACTGTACGCTGACGATAAATCTCGTGCAAAGAAAGGACGATGGAGAGTGCAAGAAAAGACTTTACATCTATGCGAATTTATGGGTGGTTGGTTAGGTGCATTTATTGCCCAACGCCAATTACATCACAAAAGTAGCAAAGCTTCCTATCAAGCTGAGTTTTGGATGATAGTAATTCTTCATCTTGTATTTTGGTTAGTCTGGCTACTTTTTAATAAAACATTAATAAATCTGTTTCTCAGATGATATTGCACTCTTCCCTTATCTACTTCATTTTAGTGCAAGTAAAATTATACATAAAGCGCTAATGACTAACCAAAAAACAACTAGCCATTAGCACCTCCTTAACTCCTCAAAAACTCTCCGCGTACCTTTGCGCTAACCTCCGCGCACCTTTGCGTTAAAAATTCCATTTAAGCAGTCCGAAAACGCGCCAACTCCTCGCCTGTCTTAGCATCATGGGCGTGAACAGTACACACCAAACAAGAATCGAAAGCGCGCGCTACGTGACCAACCTCCACAGGGTCGCTAGAATCGTAAATGGGTGTCCCTATCAAAGCTTCTTCAATGGGGCCGCGTTTACCCTCACCATCACGGGGGCCAATATTCCAAGTACCAGGGGCAATTACTTGGTAATTTTTAATCTTACCGCCCTCTACCTCAACCCAGTGAGACAAAGCACCCCGCGCCGCTTCCGTTGCACCCCAACCCTTACCATCTCTTTCTGTAGGCTTGATATACCAAGGGTCATTTAATTTAAACTCGCGTAAACAATGTTCAGCTTGGCGATATAACTTCACAAGTTCGTGAACTCGTGCTAGCTGACGTACATGAACACTAGCACCGCCCATACTTTTAAACGCATCCAAAATAAACCCATCTTGGTGTTGCCAGGGTTCACCGTGATTACCACCAGCTACTAATTGTCTAGCTAAGGGACCCGCTTCTAAGCGTCCGAAGTCTTGGTGTAGGACAGCACTCGACCAAGAATAAGCATTATCAAAGTCTTTAGTATTATTGGCTGTGGGTTTCGTAGTGCGATCGCTTGGATGAATATCTGCTGTACCTTCATCGTACCAGGAATGTGTGGTATTCTCCCGCAGAAAGGACTGATCCATTGAAGAGTGAGTATCGCTGAAGCTGTCATACACGCCACCCTTCATAATCATGGCAGCATTACGCCCTTCTATAGTGGGCTTTTGGTATTTGTCCTCATGGGCTAAATATCCCCAAGTCACATATTTACCCACACCAGCGCCATATCTATCCAAACCGATATCTAAACCCATGCGCCAATAAAAACCCAAATCTGACTCACGATGATTGCGGTCTTCATCCAACCAGTCCATAAAATCATCATAAGTCTGGATTTGTTCGTAACGTTCTAATGAACAACCCAGCCACACTGGTTCTAACCAATTAGTGCGGAAATATTCCAGAATTGCCCAGGCGCGGGTAATGTCTGTCAGAGTGGGGGCGCACATCACACCACCAGGAACCATATAACTGCTGTGGTAACTAGTGGAATCCTCATAATGTTACTGAAGAACTTGTTTTATAAAGCTTTTCTGATATGAGATAACATTTTATTTTCACTATTTCAGTTTATAAATAAGGGAATATTTAGGGAATGAGCGGACAAAATCAAAATCAGGGTAATTGCGAGGGGACATATTCCACATCTACAGATGAATATGCAAACGCAGACTCAACCGACTTATTCGCCGATATTTTTGCAGATTTTGAGCCGCAGAACACCACAGACGGTAGCTATAGGGGAACAATGGCGAAAATTAAAGCAACGGAATTACAGTATCAAGCAGTTTTTGAGCAGAAGTTAGTCGAAGCTAATACTAATTTAAAAAGGGAGAGAATAAGAGTTAGCATTAAACAAACTGGTAATTCTCTCCAGTTACGAGCTACGCTACCGTTAAAACCAGGCGAACGCAGCTCAGGTAAGGAAAAAAAGCAGTATGATTTGTCTCTGGGGATACCAGCAAATTTAGAGGGACTGAAAACTGCAATTGAAGAAAGTTACGAGTTGGGTAAATTAATCGCTCGTCATACTTTCCAGTGGAATGAGAAATATTTAGGAATTAAATCTAGAGAGAAGCAAGAAATAAAAACAATTGGGGAATTATTAGATACATTTGACGAAAAATATTATCAAACCCGTCAGAGAACTATAACCAGTCAAAATACTTTTGCTAATTATACATCTGTAATCAAAAGAAATTTTCCTCTCACCGATTTAGCCACAAAGGATAATTTTGAAGAAATTATTAATTCATTTCAGGGGAATAAAAAAAATGAACTGATTGCCGTAACTTCCGTTTTTATTAAAACCTTTAATTTAGGATTTAAACTTGATGTAACACGAGATAATGTCACCCCAGCCCATAGAGAAATTCCCGAAAATGATCAGATAATATCCTCTTTTGACCTATTTGAACAATTTGCCCTTAACCGCAAAAATACAAACATTAGTGATGAAATAGACACTTGGGAAATGTGGCGTTGGGTATATGGAATGTTGGCGACATTTGGGTTAAGACCAAGGGAATTATTTGTACAACCTGATATTAATTGGTGGATGTCTCCCCAAAATATAGACCATACTTGGAAAGTGAATAAAAATACCAAAACTGGATATCGAGAAGTTATTCCTTTTGTACCTGAATGGATAGAGTTATTTGATTTACAAAATCCCAAACCATTAAAGATTTTAGAGAAAAAGGTTGCAAAAATTGCATCTGTGCAAAATATTAATTGGATGCGGAGAGATATATCCAGATGGTTTCGGAAAGTGGGAATTGAGTTTCAACCCTACGATTTACGGCATGGTTGCGCGATTAGATCGCATCTTCAGGGAATACCGATTAAGGCCGCAGCAGACAATTTAGGTCATACGGTTGATGAACATACAAAAACCTATCAAAGATGGTTTGGGATTGAAAACCGGAAAAAAGCCTTTGGTGAGGTAATTAGTCAAAGGTCGTTAATTGAGTTGCAGAAGAATGAAATATTGGCGCTACGGATGGAGAATGAAAGGTTAAAGTTGGAAGTTGAAAAGTGGAAATTCTCGGAAAATAAAAATCCAGAGGACTGCGAACAGCTTTTTTAAATAATGAGCTAGTCACTATTGAAAAGCTAAAAAAAATGGCTCTCAGACGAAGGGTTATCGGTCGCACCAACAACAAGCGAGATAGTACGCCTAGCGTTATACGGAAATATTATGTATAATGAATAGTTGATGCCTGATCCAATATCCATGTGATATGCTTAAAAAGCAGCAAGTGTTTTGACGAAATCAATGCATTTGTGGTGGAAACCACTATACTCTCGAAAGGAGTTGAGATGAATAAGTATTCAGAGTTTTTCAAAACGCTTCATGACGATACTGCACCGACAGGTTATTTAGGTCGGGGTACGCATTATTCAGTACTCCGCTCAGTTGTCTGGCATAACAGCTTACAGCATCAACTTCCCAAAGCTGCTTACCTTGATTTAGCTGTTATTTGGGATGAAGATCACGACACAAGAGTAATTGAAGCTATTGAATTGCTATATTTTTCAGGACTACTTACACCCGCAATCTTTGTGGGAGAACGGAAAGGTAGCTTCACCGTGGTAGTTTCTGACAAAACACTTGAAGAGTTTGACGAAAGAAAATTGTCTGAATATCAACAAGCGGTTGAAGAGATAACCCAGTCACTTGATGATCCTTGGGCGGCTGAAGTTACATCCATTAACTCAAACCATATTATCAATGATCGTTCTGACAAAATTTCTCAGTACCTTCAAACAATAAATATGCTGTGGCAACTTGGTATTAAGCCAATCCAGATAAATACTTCTAAACTTTCGCTTGAGCGAGAATACCCCTTCTAGAAAATTTATAGTGAGATCGTCGATATTGTAGAGTGCTTTCCCCACAACACTCCTGATTAATCTTCTGATAAATTCCTGGGAATGCACCAGGATTATAGACTTTAATCAAGCGATCGCAGTCTAGAGGTGTTAGATTTACCGTTAAACATCTTTTAGAAGTGCGATCGCTCAATTTCCATTATCTTGTGCTTCCTTAACTACTATTAACTGCGATCGCGCAAGCACTAATCTTGTAGAGTGCGATCGCAATCTTGTAGTGGTGTGGCAAGCTTAAGATAGTGCATTACCAAAAAAGCAGAAAGTATTGATTTATCTCAATTTTGTCAAAAATCTATGCTTAAAAGCCTGAGTGCTAGTATTGAGACATTAATCGCTTGATTGCCTTTACCTAAATTTTGAAGCTATGGAGAGTTCAGACACAGAAGATTATCAAGCGAAGGAAAAAGCCTTTTACACTGCAATGATAAGTGCATGGCTTAACACAAGACTTGAACGAGATAAACAATTGTTAGGTTTATCAGTTACAGCTATTGGATTATTGGTTACTTTACTAAGAACAATGGGCGTTTCAAACGTTTTACAGATAATCCTGTATGGCTTGGCACTTTTTGCTTTTTTGATTACTGTAGTCTCAGTTATTTATATTTTAGGTGAGAATTCTACACACATTGAAAAGATGTTAGAGAGTTCTGAAACTGAAAGCATAACTTTGATGTATCTAGATAAAGTCGCCGGGATCAGTTTCGTTGGAGGCATGGTACTTATCGTTATAATTGGTATGCATTCAGCAATGATTAACCTAAGTGAACAAGGAACAATTATGAGCCAAGAGAAATCGCCTGATACTCATTGTCAATCTAGAATAAATAATGATAGTTTGAATGGAGTTGCCAAGCTACGTCCTCAACCTCCAAAGGCTTCTCCGACAACCCCAAACACTGGACACAGTGCAACAAGTCCCTCAGCAACTTCAGGCGGTAATGGGTCTAGCAGTGCAGGTGAATCAAGTAGTAATAGTAGCTGATGCAGCATAACAACCCTAGTGCAGCGAATTGACCGAAACCACTTGTGGATTTGCAAAGGTATTGGCAACCGCTCACTAGGAACGTTAAACATCTTTGAGAAAAGCGATCGCGCAAGCGCTGACTTGTCAGTTAGCTATTAAGTCGAGAATCTTAGCTTAGACTATCAATGAATTGAAATAGGGTCACGTTAATATCGTTTAAGGTAATATGAGAGAATGATTTAATAAATTGATTAGTATTTCACCCTTGATCATTCATCTTTTACAAGAACCTGCAACACCTACCCAAATCAACGAGATGCTTCAAGCTAATCGTTTCTATATTAAAACAGCCGTAGATATACGTCATCAAATTTTGGCAGGTGGAGGTGAAATGCACTCGGACTGCGAAACCATTTTACTTGAAAATGGAAGTCAACAACAGGATATTTGGGGCGCGAGTTGGAATCCTATTTCTCAGGAAATTTTCTATGAATCAATGGTAAATCTCCGTCCACGTCAAAATAGAGCGATGGAAATTTTAGATCCAGCGATTCGTGAACAGGTCAAACAAATCATCCACAAGTTATTAGGAGGCGTATGAATAACTGGACTGTAGAACAAATTGCCTTTCGGTGCGATCGTCTTTCTGTACGTCTTGAACGATTGGCACAGAACTTTGTGCAAATGGCATCTCTCAGTTTGGATGGGGTTAATGGGGAAGCGGTACTTGGGATTGTTAGAGAAAGTAAAGTATTTTTAGAACTGACAGCGATTGATTTAGATGTGGACAGTGCGTTTGAACTGGCTCAAATGCAACGTCAATTGTCTCGATGGCATATTCATTGGTGGTCAACTTGGGCAAGTGATTCTAGTCGTCTGGAAATTTCAACCTTGTCTCAAACCTGGGCAAATCGAATTAGGGAGATGGCAGGAGTTCTGGTTTAAATTCCTATTTCTTAACCCTGATATGCTTAGAAGCAGAGTCGAGAAATTTATTGAACGTTGTGAAGATAACCTGGAGGATGATCAATCATGAACTTAGATACAATTCAACAAGATATTGCGTCTCTTCCTCCCGATTTACAACTAATCATAGTGGAACTCGTAGAAGTCCTGAAAAAACGCTACCTTTTGAATCAACACGAATCTTCAGAAAATTCCTTGCAAGACTGGTCAGACTTTATCGGTTGCATAGAAGCTGAAACAGACCTCTCAAAAAACCATAAAAACTACTTAGACCGTGAACTTAACCAAAAATAATACTTCTATACTCAATCTTAAATGTAACTATTTTAATTTTTTTATCCCTATCTACGTATTTATTTCGGGAAAAAAGCGGGTTTATATTCCAAGAGTAAGCAAATAATTATACTTAACCACTTGCCTTGTACTTGCCCTAATTGCGATAAGCGAAGCTTTACCCAAAGGCGTGTCGCCAACCTACTCCTGATCAAAATACTCACGCCCGAATCACAGTAATCCGACGTTGATTTTCCGTCACCACAACCTGAGTTGATAAACGTTCTTCCATTGGTAGGGCATTTTTACGCCTATCAAACACAAATAACCAACCAAAATCTAACCCCAAACGCCCTAAATAAGACTCTAACTGCTCAATACCCTCAGCTTGGGGGTCACGCTTTTTCTCCCGCCATACCTTTAACTCAATACCTAACGTTACATCTTTGTAACGCAGACATAAATCCATTCTGTCGCTACCAATTGCATATTCCCGTTCTAAGATTCCACCACCGTTAACCACACGATGCAAGAAAGCCATTAATACTATGTGGGGAGCAATTTCATGGTAGCCAGTGCTACCTAATAACGGTTCTCCGTGCTGTCGCCAAAACTTGAGAAATGCTGCAAGTAACGCATCTATATTTAACTCCCCTTCTGGGGTTAACCAAGTTGGTGCAATCCTTGGTAGAGAAGCCATTGGTGTCACCGTTAACACCCTGGGTAAAACTTCCCGATAAATTGGATTAGCAATGGTTAATCCACCTTGGGGGTGCATTTTACACAAACCCAAATCAATCACAAATTGAATATCATCATTGGGTATATCCCCCAATTCTAAACCTGCTAACATCGGCTCGATAATTGCTTTTATCCTTGGTTCTCGTAAGCGTTCAGCTAAACTATCCAAGTGAGTATCTTGACGAGCAATTAATATTTCCTTTGCCTGTAAAATATGTTCTGCTGTAATAGCAGTACTTCTATCTTTAACCATTTTTTCCACAACTTCTTTCGCCAGAGCATTAACTAACCAAGGTTGTCCTTGGGTTAAATCAAAAGCTGTTGCGGTTGCTTCTGGAGTGAAAATTTGTCCTGTTTCTTCTGTCTGTTGTTGATATAATTCTACAACTTCTGCGGCATTAAAATTTCTCAGAGTAATAGAACTAACTTTAATATTAAAAGGACTGGATGTGTTTAATCTGTCACTACCACCGGATGCTACTTTATAATCTCGCACATCTCGTAAGCCAATTAATCCTACGGATGAAGGAAAATTTTCAGGACGATTGGGAAAACCATCTCTTAATTGCCTTAGTATCGAAATTAGAGTTTCATCTTGCAAAGAATCAATTTCATCAATAAATACTACCAAAGGTCGGGGTGAAGCTTTTGCCCAACCTTGTAAAAAAGCCCTAATTCTTTGTCCTGGTTCTTCCTGTTGCCATTGCTTAACAGGTGGTTGCAATTCTTGGGGTAAGCGGATGGAAATTGTATTATACCAAGTTCCCAAAATTGCCAATTCTGCTGCACCTGGGTCATGATTAAATGCACTTCCTACTTCCACTGATACCATTACTGCTGCATAACTTCCTGTGGCGGTAAGTTGCTGTGCTAGGGCTAACATTGCTGTGGTTTTCCCTGTTTGTCGCGGTGCATGAACAACAAAATAACTACGCTGTTGGATTAGCTCCTCCAAATCTGGTAATCGTGTTGTTGGAGATAGCATATAGTTGATATCGTCTGTACATGGACCTGCAATATTAAACCAGCGAGACATAGGATTTTGGCAGTTGGCGAACACTTTAAGTTTAGACAATTTTGGGGTTGGGGGAGGGAATGTAGGGAAGAATTAGGTAATGTCTGAGAAGACCAAATAACTTTTAGCAGAGAAAAATCAATGGATTGGCTGCTAGATACCACCTCAAAATCTCCTGATTTAAGGAAAAGCTAGGGAATCATTGCACCTATCCTGACAAATCCTGACTATATAAGCAATTCCCCAATCTATCACCATATAACTGCTGTGAGGCCATTGTCCGCCTAAAAGGGCATAGATTTCTACAGGTTTGGCGGAAATCGTTACCCCAATTTCGTAAGACTTGCCAGTGTAAGCCGCAAACCTGCGACAAGCTTCTTCATAGTGGCGACTACGACGGTATTTTTTATTAGTCAAATCAATAGCGAACAAGCCATAAAAGTAGCGAGGAATACTTTGGATGGTTTCGACAATTTGACCCAAATTTCTCGCCAAAATCGCATTGCGAGGAACTTCTGTACCCCAAAGTGTGTCTAATGCCCAAGATGCACTGGTTAAATGGGAACCGCCACAGATACCACAAATGCGGGGTGTGACAATTAATCCGGCTTGGGGGTCTTTACCTCGAAGAATAATTTCAAATCCGCGAAACAGTTCGGCGTGTGTCCAAGCGTTTACTACCCGCCCATCTTCAATATCCACGCGCACATCTAAATCGCCCTCGACTCTACCAACAGGCGAAATATCTAGTGTTTGAATTGTCATTCTCTCTCCTCTCTTTTAATTAATTAGTAGGGTGCGTTACAGACATTTCTCCTCATGCACATAAAATCAAAATTGGTGCGTTACACTACGCGATACAGCACATTTCATTTTGATGAGGTACACAAGGGCGGGCAAGATGCCCACCCCACAAGAGTTTCACTATTGCTTTTGTACCTCATATACCTGCAATCTGCTGTAACACATCCTACCTGTACAGAACGGCATCATCAAACTTACGCAAAAAATCTCACTTCGACAAGTGATACAGTGAGCCTGTCGAACTGCTCAGTGACCACTCAAATTCTCATAACTCTGTGTACTCTGTGTCTCTGTGGTTTATTTTTTCCTGACTTCTAAACCGTGAAAAAGTCTTCTTCTGCCCAAGCTGGTGCTGCATCTTTAGCGACCATTGTCAATACCGCGTAATCTTTTTGTTTGACTCCTGGCGGTAATTCCTTGGGAACCCCCATGACTGTTTGGGTTTTAAATACGGTTCCTGGCTGGAGGTCAAAGAAGGGAAATTCTGGTTCTGTACAACCTAAACAAGGCATCCCGGCGCGAGTTTTGGAGGAAACACGGTTCCACAAAATGCGGTTACAGGATGAATGTGTCATGGGACCACGACAACCCAAGTCGTAAAATAGGCAACCTTTACGTTGACCAAATTCCCCGGTTGATGCTTTATAGGCGAAGTGAATGTTACGGGTACAACCTGTTTGGGTGTATGTGTTGAAGAAGGTTTGAGGACGTTGCAATTCATCGAGGGCGATGTCGGCTATGCGTCCAGTGGCGATCGCCACTAATATCTGCGTAATCCAATCGGGATGGGCGGGACATCCGGGAATGTTGATTACAGGTAAGCCGGCTTTGGAAACAAAATCTTTGCCTAAAAAGCCGCCTTTTTCACGCCTGAGAAATTGTAAACCTTGTGATTCGCTGGGGTTGGGTGACATGGCTGGGATGCCGCCCCAGGTTGCACAGTCTCCCACGGCGACAATGAATTTCGCCGCTTGGGATAGGTCTGTTAACCAGTCTTTCATCGGGCGATCGGCAAAGCGATTCCATTCGCCAGTGCCGTTGGGGGCATTTACAACGCTGCCTTCAAAGACTAGGATATCTAGGGGGATTTTGCCTGAAACGCAATCCCGCAGCAGGTTTTGCAAATCGTTACCTAGTTCCAATCCCAAGGAGGGATGCCAAAGTACCTTGATGCCAAAGTCGGCAATGAGATCGCAGACTGTTGGTTCTTCGGCGTTGAGAAATGACATGGTGTTGCCTGAACAAGCGCCACCTTGCAGCCATAGTACGTTAGTCATTAGCTACATATTTTCTATTGTTGATCATTCTGGATTTAGGTGAGCAGGGTTGTAGGGTATCACCTATTGATTAATACTTATTCATTAATATAAGCTGGTTTTTTCAAGCAGTATTATTTATTAAATAAAAATTAATTATTGCTTAAATCTGGGGAAGATTCAATTAAGAATTGCCATCAATAATGCCGAAATAAATATTAAGTATTTTAAGTGTTTAAAGCTGACATTAATATTGGCAATTTCCCCCTAGAATTTGAGAAATAGATTGTTCTATAGTAAAAAAATTGATAGAGAGATGCGATGATTGATCAACGCGATGATAGCGATGATAGACGCGATGAATCGCGTCTCTACAAGGGTATGGATTCAAAATCTGCGTAAATCCGCTTAGTTAATAAACCCACTGGATGGGCGTTGACAAAATTAAGGCAGTTATGAACCCTAGCATTACAGATTCAGCAGTAAAGGCGGCGATCGCAGCTATCGGATCAGAGTCAGCGACAGCAGCAGAGAAAATCGAGATGCTGATCGAAATGGCACAAGGCTTTCATAAGCAGCCTAAAACCGCCCAAGATTTACGGAATGCAGTGGGGCTATATTACCGAGCATATCAGATGTGTGGTGAGGAGTACGCCCTATTGAAAGCCCGCGCCTTGGTGGGGATGGCAGGCACGTTACAGAGTATTCCTGATCAAGGTTCGCAACTGTTGCTGCAAGCGAAAGCCAGTTATGAAGAGGCTTTGCCAATTTTACAACAATTAGCTTTGCCAGAAGAATTAGCAGAAGCACAGATGAATTTTGGTCTGGTGTTGCAGTCGCTGGTAGGATTCAATCAGGCACGGATGACGGACAGCATCAAAGCTTATCACGAGGCTTTGCAGGTGTTTACCTGGGAGGATTACCCACAAGAATACGCGATTTTATACAATAATATTGCGATCGCCTACCTCTCAATGCCCATGTCATCCGAACGGGAATATTTGCGTCAGGGTTTAGCAGTGCAGTCCTTTGAAGTGGCATTAAAGCATATTAACTTAATTGACCATCCCAGGGAATATGCGATGTTACAGAACAACTTGGGTAATGCGTTGCAATATTTAGTTAGTTCCCATCCTGTAGATAATAACTTACGCGCGATCGCAGCTTATGACGAAGCCTTAAAAGTGCGTAACTCTAGAGACACACCCTTAGAATATGCTAACACCATTTCTAACAAAGCTAACGCCTTATTTAACTTACCAGACGACCTCGAAAAACCAGAAGCTGGTAATGCGAAAAATCTTCTAAAAGCATATACCTACTATCAAGAAGCTTGGGGAATTTTCACCCAGAATCAACAAATAGAACAAGCCGAAACAGTCGCCCAAGCCATACAAGATGTAGAAGCAGAAATGCGAGTGGGTATGGATTAATTTTGCAACATATCTGGACTATACCGACATGAAAGATTTTCTCACAACCTTAGCGGCTGGTGACCTAAACATAGCCACAGAATTCGTGTGGATACTCATAGCCACAACCTTATCTATGATTGGGGGTGCTATTGGCGGAATACTGTTAGCTGGAAAAGACATCGGTTATCAATTTTCAGCAACATTAGGCGCATTATTAGGGCCTGCTGGAGTAATTCCAGCCATACTCATCAGCCTTGCAGTATTAAACCTACTCACAAATTATTAGAAGGAATCATGTTAGAAATTGGATGGTATTCTGCCAAATTATTTTTCACAGGAAAGCTAATACGTCACCCCGGTGATTTCATCAAACAAATTACCATTGGGACAAGTATCGGTTCACTCATCCTCCTATCCTTATCGCAAACCGAATTACCCTTTTGGCTACCAGTCACAGTATCCAGTTTAATTACAGGTACAGTCATGCCATTTCTCCTCAAAGACTTCAAAATGAAATAGATAGCTTTCCATAATCAACCAACCAAAAAATTCAGATAATCCCACACCATGCATTGGTTAAATTGTCCTGAATTTCTTCCTTCCTTCTTTCCTTTGTGTACTTTGCGTCCTTCTCCCAAGGGGAGACGCTGCGCGAATGCGGTTCGTTACGAATTAATTTCTCGTAAATCCCTACCTAGCCAAGCCAGTAAATTTCTGCTGATTAATAACTAATAAATAATAATGACAAAACTGGAAGAACTAGTTCAAGAAATCAATCGCTTTGAAGCAATTATATCTCAATGGGACGAAAGCCAAAGGTGTGTAGCCGTAGGACTTAAAAGAGCGATAGAAGACTTACATAAAGTAGCACTAACCCACTTAATTAAAAACCTGAAACAAGAATCCATGTCAGCTTTGCGTCAAGCTGTGGATGATGAAATAGTATATTCAGTTTTACTTTATCACGAACTAGTGAAACCACAGCCAGCACCACTAATAGAAAGAATTCAAGCAGCCCTGGAAGAAGTGCGCCCAGGTTTAAAAAGCCATGACGGGGATGTAGAATTTGTCGCAATTAAACCACCCGATACAGTAGAAGTTAAATTAATTGGCAGTTGTAGCAGTTGTCCCACCTCAACCTTAACCTTAACTCAAAGCGTAGAACAGGCGATAAAAAATCATTGTCCTGAAATTACTAAAGTTGTAGCAGTCAATCATACTTCCACTGTAAACAATTCATTTACACCAGAGGATACCTCTACCTGGGTGAAAGTAACAACAGTTGATCAAATTCCTGAATCTGGAATATTGACAGGTAAAGTTGGCAAGAACTCATTAATTTTATATCGCCAAGGTGTAAATGTCACTTGTTACCTGAATGCTTGTCCACATTTAGCAACTCCCTTGGATATGGGTAAATTAGATCATGGTATTCTCACTTGTAAATCACATGGGTTTCAATATAACTTAGAGACTGGAGAATGTTTAACTGTTGCCGATGTGCCATTGCAGTCTTATCCAGTACAAATTAAAGGAGAAAAAGTTTTTGTAAAACTGCCCAAATATTCAATTTAAACAGAAAACTGCCACCATCGATACATTCCCATATCCGTCAATGAGTTTAAATAGCTATCAGTCTTCATTTGCGGTTCATGGATATACCCATCAATCTTAATCCTGCGTCACAATTGCCGCCAGAAGCTAAAGAAAGTTCCCAACTATTACCTTTATCTCCTGATGGTGTAGAGGTAATTTTAGGTAATATTATTGAACCAGAAATATTAGCTATACCCATAGCACCTAGTCCGATAAATATGTTTGGCCCTCGTGGTGCTTGTTTAATATCTGAAACTGGGTCTTTGTGGGTATCAGATACAGGACATCATCGATTATTGGGATGGCGCAATGTACCCACTAAAGATAGTCAACCGGCTGATTGGGTAATTGGACAACCGGATTTTTATCATGAGGGGCAAAATGCTAAAGGTACACCGAGAAGCAATACTTTTAGTGTACCCACGATAATTTGTGCTTGTGGTACAGGTTTAGCGGTAGCTGATGCTTGGAATCATCGGGTATTGATTTGGAAAAATGTCCCAGAAGATAGTCATGTTCCAGCAGATTTGGTGTTGGGACAAGCTGATTTTAGCCAAAATGAACCAAATAGAGGAACTTACCAAGCGGCTGCAAATACCATGCACTGGCCTTATGGTGTTTTCTATCATCAAGGTAGGTTATTTGTCGCTGATACGGGAAATCGCAGGTTATTAATTTGGCATCAGTTACCTACAGAAAATGGTCAACCGGCTGATTTAGTTTTGGGACAACCAGATATGATATCTCGCAACGAAAATGGAGGGAGTTCTCCCACTGCGGCGAGTATGCGTTGGTGTCATGATATTACTGTTTGGGGAGACAATTTAGTTGTTGCTGATGCTGGTAATCATCGAGTGATGATTTGGGAGGGGATACCTACAGAAAATAATGCCCCTTGTGCGGTGGTTTTAGGACAGAAAAACTTTGATTGTGTGGAAATGAATCAAGGTGTTTATTTTCCTAGTGCTAGTAGTTTAAGTATGCCTTATGGTGTAGCGGTTGGTAATGATTGGTTGCTGGTTGCTGATACTGCTAATTCTCGGTTGTTAGGATGGAGAAAGCCGGAGTCTCAAATATTATCTGGGGCGGTTGCTGATAGTGTTGTTGGACAAGTTAATTTTAAATCTAAGGGTGAAAATCGGGATTTTGGATTACCTCAGCGAAATACTTTGAATTGGTGTTATGGGGTGAAGATTTGTGGTGATGTTGCTGTGGTTGCTGATTCTGGGAATAATCGGGTTTTGTTGTGGCGGTTGGAGTAAAAGTTTCACGCAGAGGCGCAGAGGCGCGGAGAAGAATGGAAGAGATTCGGGTTCGGGGAACTGTTCAAGGTGTGGGATTTCGTCCTACTGTTTATCGTCTGGCTAAGGTTTGTGGTTTGTTGGGTGAGGTTTGTAATGATGGTGAGGGTGTTTTAATTCGGGTTTCTGGGAGTGAGGTGGCTATTACTGAGTTTGTGAGGAGACTATATATTGAATGTCCTCCTTTGGGGAAAATTCAGGAGTTGACGAGAGTTAGTTATGAAGGTGAGGAGGATTTTACGGATTTTGTGATTTCTCATAGTGTGAGTAATTCTAAAAATACAGAAGTTACTCCTGATGCGGCGACTTGTCCCCAATGTCAACAGGAAATTTTTGACCCTTTTAGCCGTTTTTATCGTTATCCTTTTACTAATTGTACTCATTGCGGCCCTCGCTTCAGTATTATTCGTGGGATTCCTTACGATAGATGCAATACCAGTATGTCTGCGTTTGCTATGTGTGCTGAATGTGAACAGGAGTATGAAAGTGTGGAAAATCGCCGTTTTCACGCCCAACCTGTAGCTTGTCATACTTGCGGTCCGACAGCTTGGTTAGAACGGGCTGATGGTCAACCTGTGACGGCTTCGATGTTTTCGATGATGGATGATGTGGATGCTGTTTGTACTCTGTTGCAAAAAGGCGAGATTGTGGCTATTAAAGGGTTAGGTGGTATTCATCTAGCTTGTGACGCAACTCAAGAAGCTGCTGTACAGAAATTGCGTCAGCGTAAACGGCGTTATCACAAACCTTTGGCTTTAATGGCGCGAGATATGGCAGTAATTGAGGAATATTGTACTGTTAATACTCAGGAAAAAGAATTATTAGTAAGTTCTGCTGCACCTATTGTATTGTTACAGAAAAATCCTGATTGTTTGATTGCGCCTTCTGTTTCACCGGGACTAAATTATCTCGGTTTTATGTTACCTTATACGCCTTTACATCATTTAATTTTGCGGCGGATGAATCGTCCTATTGTGTTAACTAGTGGGAATATTGCTGATGAACCTCAATGTATTGATAATGGAGAAGCTAGAGAAAAGTTAGGTAACATTGCTGATTATTTTCTTTTGCATAATCGGGATATTGTGAATCGAGTAGATGATTCGGTTGTGCGGGTTGTTGATAATCAAGTAAAAATAATTCGTCGGGCGAGAGGATACGCACCAGCACCGATAATTTTACCACCTGGGTTTGAGAAGGTAACACCAATTTTAGCAATGGGTAGCGAGTTAAAAAATACCTTTTGTTTATTGCGCGATAATGAAGCAATTATTTCTCAACATTTGGGTGATTTAGAACATGCTGCGGCTTTTCACGCCTATCAAGATACACTCAATTTATATTTAAATTTATTTGAGCATCAACCACAAGCGATCGCTATTGATAAACACCCCGAATATCTTTCCACAAAACTCGGTAAAGAACTCGCATCTGTTAATAAACTTAAACTTCATGCTATCCAACATCATCACGCCCATATTGCGGCTTGTATGGCAGAAAATGGGATTCCTTTAGATTCAGCCCCAGTTTTAGGTATTGCTTTAGATGGATTAGGTTATGGTGAAGATGGCAAATTTTGGGGAGGAGAATTTCTATTAGCAGACTATCGTCAATTTCAGCGCCTCGCAACATTTAAACCAGTGGCTATGATTGGCGGTGAAAAAGCAATTTATCAGCCTTGGCGTAACACCTACGCCCACTTACTCAGTGCTGATATTTGGGATGATTGCCAACACAAATATCCTGAATTAGAAAGTATCAAATTTTTGCAGCAACAGCCATTAAAGCTACTTAAACAAGCTGTAGAACAAGGAATAAACTCACCTCCAGCCTCATCCGTAGGGAGGTTGTTTGATGCAGTAGCTGCGGCTATAGGCATTTATCCAGAAGAATGTAGCTATGAAGGACAAGCTGCGATCGCAATGGAAGCCTTAGTCAAACCTAGCAACTTAAATAATTATGAAGAAACTCTAAATTATCCTTTTAATCTTAACTTTTCAGATAGCATTTATTATATAGACTCAAAACCAATGTGGCAAGCCCTGCTTCAAGACTTGCAAAAACAGATTACTCAATCAGACATAGCTACAAAATTTCATAAAAGTTTAGCTCAAATTATTATTGATGTAGTTAAACACCTTGCTCAAGAAAACCTGATTAATCAAGTCGTATTAACCGGAGGAGTATTTCAGAACAGTATTTTACTAACACAAGTTTCTCAGGGCTTACAAAACTTAGGCATAAACGTAATAACTCACAGTTTACTCCCCTCCAATGACGGCAACATATCACTAGGACAAGCAGTGATTACAGCCGCCCAATTAACCCCCACCCCTTAATCTTCCCTCTGCGTTCTCTGCGCCTCTGTGGTTCGATTCATAAATTCCAGGAAAACAAAAATGTGCTTAGGAATCCCCGGACAAATAATAGAAATCAGCGACATTAACCATAAACTAGCCATAGTTAACATAGCTGGAGTCAAACGCCAAGTAAACATAGCCTGCATAGTCAACGAAGAACATCCCCCTGAAAAATGTATAGGAGATTGGGTATTAGTTCACGTAGGCTTCGCCATGAATCGTATCAACGAACAAGAAGCAGCCGAAACATTAAAACTATTAGAAGAACTAGCAACCGCCCAAACCCAAATAACCAACTAAAATCATGTCCCTTTAATTAGTTACGATTACCACAATGATGTCACCCCACCCCCAACCCCTCCCCGCAAGCGAGGAGGGGAGATAAAGCAAAAGTTTGGCAGATTTTCGCGTTTCGTAAGTATTCAAGCCGACTTGATATAAAACTTCTCCCTCTTCCTTTCCCCCTCTTCCTTAGTGACCTTCGCGCCCTTTGTGGTTCGTTAAAAAAACTATGAAATACGTCAACGAATTTCGAGAACCAGAAAAAGCAGCAGCCTTACGCAAGCAAATAACCCAACTAAGCAACCAACTAAACAAACCCCTCAAACTGATGGAAGTATGCGGTGGACATACCCACTCCATATTTAAATACGGTATAGAAGACATCCTTCCCCCCAACCTAGAACTCATCCACGGGCCTGGTTGTCCAGTATGCGTCATGCCAAAAGGGAGATTAGACGATGCGATCGCCATATCCCAAAATCATAACGTTATTCTCGCCACATTTGGCGACACCATGAGAGTACCCGGTTCCACCACCAACCTCCTCCAAGCCAAAGCCACAGGCGCAGACATCCGCATGGTGTATTCTCCCCTAGATAGCCTGCAAATCGCCAGAGACAATCCAGACAAAGAAATAGTCTTCTTCGCCCTCGGCTTTGAAACCACCGCCCCCAGTACCGCCCTCACCATCTTGCAAGCAGCAGCCGAAAACATCACCAACTTTAGTATGTTTTCCAACCACGTCCTAGTCATACCCGCCCTACAAGCCCTACTAGATAACCCCGACTTACAACTAGATGGATTTATTGGCCCTGGTCATGTCAGCATGGTAATTGGTACAAACCCCTATCAATTTATTGCCCAAAAATATCATAAACCCATAGTGATTGCCGGCTTTGAACCCTTAGATATCCTGCAATCAATTTGGATGATATTACAGCAGCTAGTAGAAAACCGTTGTGAAGTCGAAAATCAATATAACAGATTAGTAGAACCAGCCGGAAACTTAATAGCATTGCAAGCCATGAATCAAGTATTTGCAGTGCGAGAAAACTTTGATTGGCGAGGCTTAGGTGAAATACCAGAATCAGGCTTAAAAATCCGGGCTGAATATGCCCAATTTGATGCCGAAGAAAAATTTATTATTCCTAACTTAAAAGTAGCCGACCACAAAGCTTGTAAATGTGGAGAAATACTCAAAGGAGTCTTAAAACCTTGGGAATGTAAAGTATTTGGTACAGCTTGTACACCAGAAACACCCATTGGAAGTTGCATGGTTTCCTCCGAAGGTGCGTGTGCAGCCTATTACAAATATGGCAGACTTTCCGCAATTAGTAAAAAAGCCCAACAACTAGCCACATCCAAATAAACATAGTCATTCTCTAACTCCCTCCTCGCTTGCGGGGCTGGGGCTGGGGTTCTTAAGGAGAAAAAATATATGCCATTTGTCACCATTCAAATAGCCAAAGGTCACTCAGTCGAAAAGAAACGCCAACTAGCCAAAGCCCTGACTGAAACCCTCGTTGAAACCTTGGGTGCTAAATCAGAATGGATAACCATACATATTGATGAATTTGAGCGAGAAAATTGGGCAGTTGGCGGTCAATTGCATATAGATAAACATAGCGGTAGACATAAAGAAAAAGGTATCTAAACTTCTTCCTTCCTCTCCTTCTTCGCGCACTTTGTGTCCTTTGCGGTTCGTTTTTTAATATGAATATTTCTCCCAAACACAAAACCCAAAATCCTCTACTGCAAAAAATCGGCAAACCCCAAAAAAGTAAGGTAAAAGACACCCATATTACCCTCGCCCACGGTAGCGGCGGTAAAGCCATGCGCGATTTAATTGAGGATATCTTTGTAAATAGTTTTGATAATCCAATTCTCTCACAATTAGAAGACCAAGCCAGTTTAAACTTAGCGAGTCTCAGCCAACAGGGAGATAGACTCGCATTTACTACAGATTCTTATGTTGTAGACCCCTTATTTTTTCCCGGTAGTGATATTGGCGAATTAGCAATTAATGGCACTATTAATGATTTAGCTGTCAGTGGTGCTAAACCTTTATATCTCACTTGTAGCGTTATTATAGAAGAAGGATTACCAGTAGAAACTTTGCGGAGTGTCGTTGCTAGTATGAAAGTAGCAGCCCAAAAAGCTGGTGTGCAAATCGTCACAGGTGACACCAAAGTTGTCCAACGTGGTGCTGCTGATAAACTGTTTATTAATACTACAGGTATTGGAGTAATTCCCCAAGGAATCAATATTTCATCCCATAATATCCAAGTGGGAGATGTCGTAATCATTAATGGCGAATTGGGAAATCATGGTGCAGCAATTTTAATCGCCCGTGGGGAATTAGCATTAGAAACTAATGTGGAAAGTGACTGTCAACCTTTGCACAGTTTAATAGAAAATATCCTGAGTGTTTGTCCTGATGTTCACGCTATGCGCGATGCTACACGGGGCGGTTTAGCTACAGTTTTAAATGAATTTTCTTTGAGTTCTGGTGTAGGTATTCGTCTCGATGAAGAATCTATCCCTGTGCGGGAAGAAGTTAAAGGAGTTTGTGAAATACTAGGTTTAGATCCTTTGTATTTGGCGAATGAAGGGAAGTTAGTGGTGGTGGTAGGACGTGAGAATGCAGAAACTGTTTTAGCAGCTATGAAGTCTCACTCAGCCGGGAAGGGTGCTTGTGTGATTGGTGAGGTTATTGCTTCGCCTCCAGGTGTGGTTTTGTTAAGAACGGCTTTTGGGACTGAACGTATTGTGGATATGTTGGTGGGTGAACAATTACCCCGGATTTGTTGATTTTTTAGGAGAAACTAACCACAAAGGACACAAAGGACACAAAGTTAAGAGGGTTCAAAAGGGTCTTTGGTTAATTACTGCCAATTTTTGCACAATTGAGAGATTTTCTAATTGTATTTATCTGTGTTTATCTGTGTGCATCTGTGGTTTTACATCTGAAATAAATTGTATGCACGAATTAGGAATTACGCAAAATATTGTCGCTATTGTTAGTGAACACGCCCAAGGTGCAAAGGTTCAACGTGTGGTGTTAGAAGTTGGTCAACTTTCGGCGATTTTACCTGATGCTATAAAGTTCTGTTTTGATATTTGTACTCAAGGTACGGTTTTAGTCGGGGCGATATTAGAAATTAGGGAAATTCCTGGTTTAGCACGATGTCGTGAATGTGGTGCAGAAATACATTTAAATAAACCTTTTGGTGTATGTGGCTGTGGTAGCGTGCAGTTAGACTTAATAGCTGGTGAAGAATTGAAAATTAAGGAAATTGAAATAGAGTAATTATGTGTGTAACTTGCGGTTGTTCTGATGATGCTGAAAGCACAATTACTAATTTAGAAACTGGTGAGGTTGAACACAATCACCATGATCATACTCACACTTTACCTGATGGGACTGTAATCACTCATTCCCATAATCATGACACTCAACATGAAGCTTCTCAAGTTCATGCCAAAATACATAATACAACAATATCTTTAGAACAGGATATTTTAGCGAAAAATAATCTCATAGCTGCCCAAAATCGGGGATGGTTTAAGGGACGCAATATTTTAGCTTTAAATTTAATGAGTTCTCCTGGTTCAGGAAAAACGACTTTGTTAACTCGGACTATTCATGATTTAAAAAGCCAGTTACCTATTAGTGTAATTGAAGGCGACCAAGAAACAGCTAATGATGCCCAAAAGATTAGGGAAACTGGCTGTAAGGTGGTGCAGATTAATACGGGTACTGGTTGTCATTTAGAAGCCTCTATGATTGATAGAGGTTTACAACAATTGAACCCACCTCTCGATTCGGTGGTAATGATTGAAAATGTCGGAAATTTGGTTTGTCCGGCTTTGTTTGATTTGGGAGAACAGGCTAAGGTGGTCATTCTCTCGGTGACTGAGGGAGAAGATAAGCCAATTAAATATCCCCATATGTTTCGTGCTAGCGACATTATGATTCTCACTAAGGTTGATTTATTACCTTATGTACAGTTTGATGTGCAGAAATGTCTAGATTATGCGCGACAGGTGAATCCCCAAATTCAGATTTTTCAAGTTTCTGCTACTACTGGTGCTGGTTTAGAACATTGGTATGGGTGGTTATCTGCAAGAGTGGCGAATTTGTCGGCTTCAGTTTCTGTTTAATTACTATACCTGAAACTGGGTAAATATTATCAGCAGAAAAATTAAACTATAGCGAACACAGATAAGAGAACATATCTGTGTTTTTTCTTGATTTTACTAATGTGTGAAGTATCTAATTCACACGTTAAGTTAAGCTTTTTAGTCTTGACATTTTGATTTGATCTTCCAATTAACAACAATTTATAGGTTTATGCAATCCCTCTGAAGATCCATGAAAAAATGAAGTATTTTTATCAAAAATAAATAGGGCATCTTCTTTTTTTACTGGGAATGCATAAATTTTAAATCATGCACTTCAGTGTTTAAGTAGCAAAGCTATATTGCAACGCAGATAATCACTATGGTCAATGTAATTTCTCGTGATACTGACAAAGGACTCCTTACTTACATTATTCAGTTCCTCGCATCTAGTAGGCTAAAAATTGACAATGGTCGCACTGATGCAGTATTTGACTTTGAAGACGCACTTGACCAAACGGAAATGGCACAGTTAGCCGTTAATGAACTGAGAAAAAGCCCTGAAGTAAACATTCTGTTTGAAGAACGCTGGCTTCCTGATGCTTTCAATTTGGAGGAATTAAGCCAACTTCCAGAGGGTACTTTGGGTCATGTTTATGCTCATAAAATTAAGTCCCAAGACTTTAATCCTTACTTCTACAAGACGGTTCCTGTAGTTGATGATATCTCTTATCTCAAAATGCTTTGGAGAACCACCCATGATATTTATCATGTGGTTGGGGGATTTGATACTGATGAAATTGGTGAAATTGGGCTACAAGCTTTCTTTATCGCTCAAACACCGATTCCTATCAGCGCCATGATTGTGAGTTTTGGTCTGGTGATGATTAGTCTTTACCAACCACATAACTGCAAATATTTAATGTCCGAAATTTCCCGTGGTTACAATCTCGGTTCCCAAACTCCAGGTAAGTTTATTGCTCAAAAATGGGATAAATATTGGGATGTCCAGATTAGCGATATTCGGGCAAGTTTGGGAATGAAGCCTAGTTTCTCCAACTCATCCTTAGCAGCTAAGATTTAGCCACAAATTTACGAGAGTTATGTCTGTTTTAATTCTCTCCCCGAAGGCGGGGAAGAGTAAGATCATATTAGGCAATTCGAGGGGTTTGCTATTATAGCCAATCCCGATAAGCCGAAATTTCATTGACGCTAATTTCAAATAGCGTGCCTTTACCAAATGGAGGATAAACGCGGATTTTGGCGTTACTGGTAAACCTCTCTAGCCTATTCCCTAACTGAGCAATGTTACTGACTATATGCCAGTAAGATACTATGTCAGGGCAGTCAATAATTAGCATCAGGGTTGTGCTATTCTTGGTGAGATACCACTGACAGTTAGATAAGAGTACTTGGGTAATGCGATCGCAAGCCTGGAAAAAGCATCTACCAGTAGACCGCTCGAACTCCATATGCAGCATTCCATCCTGTTTCGTTACCTTGGTGGGTGGTAAGTCATCGGGAGGAAGCAGGTGTAGTTTAGACATAATTCCGAACCTCTTGGTTGTAGCGCTCTAAACTTTCTAAGTTTTTTTGCAAATCCAAAGAAGAGGGTTTGAGCGCTAATGTACCGAGATTTAACTCGTCATGAAATGTTTTGATTTTGTCACGACACGTCCTCACATCACCAATAATTGAGTTTTCAATCAAATAGTCTTCATCGAAACAAATATTTGTGCGATCAAATGGTTTCTGATTGGGATTCGCGCTTTTCTTGATAACTTCAGCCGAGTTTGCTTGCATTTTTTGGCTGAATTTACGAATGAATGGCAATGCCTCACTCACTGCTTCATCGTAGGTTTTAGCAACATAAAAAAAGCGCGCCAATACAAATTTTTCGGAACCACTATTATTGTAGGATCGATATTTAGCCACTGTCTTCTGCAATCTCTCTAAGGAGAATGGCGGCCCCCCCATTAAACCGAAGGAATTTTGAGCGGCAAATTCTATGCCTTGATCATCCCCAGTGGCTATGTAAACTGGAATTTGAGTCTGTAATGGTTTGGGGGAAATGGTCAAGCGATCGCATTGATAATACTGTCCGTTAAAGGACACGTCATGATCATACAGCAGCTTTTGAATTAAGGCGATCGCTTCTAACATTTTGGCGCGAGATTCACCCATTGGTGTGCCAAAATGCTTGTTGTGCTGGGGGAACGGCCCACCTTTAGCCACCCCAAATAACAATCTGCCATTACACAAATTATCCAGAGTGGCAATATCCTCTGCTACCCGAATTGGGTTATGGAATGGCAGTAATACCGCCGCCGTCGCTAGTTGAATCGTTGAGGTAAGTCCCGCTAGGTGCGCTATTAACAGCAACATAGACGAGCTAAGATTGAATTCATTAAAATGATGTTCACTTACCCAGGCTGACTCAAAACCTAAGCTTTCCGCCTGTTGTACTAGCGCCACTTGTTCAAAAATTGTGCGGCTAGTATTCTGATGATGATTTTCGTAATTGCAAAAAATTCCAGTTTTCATTGTAGGCGATCGCTATTTTAACAGTTTTCAGTTTTCAGTTTTCAGTTATCAGTCAAGAGACATAATTGGGGCTAAATCCTCTACCTCATGCCTTGATAACTGTTCACTGTTCACTGTTCACTGATTTGACTTGTCACCCATTGCAATTCCAACCATAAGCGGGGATTGGTATGCTTGAGTTTTGACATGGGGTCGCGCAGCAATCGCTTTGCGTTCATACACACCACTTGAATTAGCCCCATATTGTCTGCTAGTTCTCTGAGTACACCTTTTTGGGTTTGCACATAGGGAAGTATTTCTTCCGAACAGTAAATCCCTATATATTGCAAACGTCTAGCTGGTCGTCCCCAAAAACAGGTGATGACTTTCACATGACACTCGTCTAGTAATTCTCCCAGAGTGGGGTAATAGTCAGTGACGACTCTTGTGAATTCTTTAGCTAGGATATGTTCAGCAATCATATCAACTGATATTTCTGTAGCGCTCATCACGCTATTTAATATAACATATTTATGTCAATTAAGCATGACAAATTACATGATTTCTTTCTTTTTTAAAATGAGCTATCTCCGACAAAAAAATTAGAGACGTTGCATACAAAGCCTCCACAATTGTTCTGGAAAACTCATATTTTAATTCAGTCGATATTTATAAAAAAAATGAGGCGTGCTTTAGTTTAGCATCACCTCATCTCATCATCCTATGGAATTGTGACAAACTTCAGAATTCAGTTAATCAGATTAGGAGAAAGTTTTAAATAGCCAACTCAAAATCTTCAGTTTTAATTGATGTACATTCTGAATTTTGCATCCTCAAATTTATTAACGAGCTTTGCGCTCTGCTACTAAAACTTCAGCTAGCATTTCTGGAACATCGACAAAATCAGAAAATCCTTCTGAAGCCGGAATTGGTGATATAAATGTATAGTTGGGGTCACACATTCCCGTATCATAGACTTCAATAAACCAACGATCCGGAAACCCTTCTACACCCAATTCGACAATGTACCAACTCTCGCCAATTAACCGAGAGCCAAACATGACAAACCATTCTCTATGGTCTTCTGAAATGTTCCAATCTGCCATGAGGAACTCTAACGCAATTTGTCCAGCGTCGGTTGCAGTTAGCAGCATATCTACTCCTTACTTGCAACTTCAGAATTTGGAACTTCTGGATATAAGCCCAGTTGCTTTGCTAATTCACGAGCCACAAAGAATAAAAACTGAGCGCCTTCTTGATTATCTCCGTGGGCAAAACTAGTTGCTACTTGCAACATTGTTTCCACAAAAGCAGCATCAATCAATTCTGGTTGAGCTTCTAAAACTTCTGGTTCTTGACCATTGGGACATTTAAGTAACTTGTCAATCAGATCAAAATATTGGATTTGGCGTTCTTCTGTCATGATAATTTTCCTGATTGAATGAGTAAAATTTGCAGAGAGGATTACTCGATACTTTGCTGCCAAAGTCTTTCCAACATTTCAACTTGTTCTTTTAAGATCGCAGCACGATAAACAAGATATCTGTCGTAAACAATAATCCCTAATCCGACAAAAATTGGGGTGATTATGACAAACCATTGCAAAATGCTAGCAAGTCTATATTGCTCGGCAGCAATTAATAATCGGTTCACAAGATTGCGATCAGAGATTTCGTTCTTTGTCTGATATTGAGATAAACTTGTACCTGGTGATTGGGAAAACAAGGCAGAATTAGCTGGAGAATTTCTGTTGATTTCACAGGCTAAGTTCTGCATTTTCACGAACTCAATATGTCGTCCCCAAACAATGCTAAATACTACTAACCCTGGAGAAAGCACTACTAAGGTAACTAAACAGACTGTGAGAACATTTAGAAGTTTGAATTTCATATTTGCTCTCCTGTATTAGATAGTATGCACCCAGACAAATTTCTGTTGCTGTTTACCTAACCAGTTTTTGCTTTCCACTTTGCCAACATTTCTAATAATAAACCTTAACCATTTTCCAGCCTTCAGTTTGTTCACTGACTACTGAAAATTTACCAATTTTTCCACAAAAGCTATAATTATCAACTGAGGACTAATTTTTACCTGCAAAGGTTAAAACCTTTTAGTAAAAGAAGAGTTAAGAAGTCCCCCCTGATTCGTTGGGTAAAACCCTAAGAACTTCGGGGGGTAGAGGGGAATCTCTGCGTAAATCCTACACAATTTATAACAGTCGTCCTTCTCGATGCGAGTTGAACCTAGTTGAATTAAGATTATTAAACTTATTAAAGTTGTACTCAAAGCCTATAACTGCTATCTCATCAGGCTTAGATAATAAATTTGGGGTATGGGTGCGAGTATTTCTGTGGTGGGGTGCGAGTATTTCTGTGGTGGGGTGCGAGTATTTCTGCACTCAGCCTCAAAGCTATATGGAGCGCTAGGAAAGGACAGTTTTTGTGATCGGTTTTAACGCTGCAAGTTTGTACTCAAGCGAATAGATTATGTGGTGAGTGTACACTAAACTTCCAGAGATATCCATTAATTTTTTACTGTGAATGCAGCCTTATATACTAAATATAAATTATAAAAAGTCAAATGAACAACTTTCTGATATTCTGATTGAGTAAATAACCAAGAAATAAGTTCCGCTGATATGAAACTGGGGAATTAAATTATTCAAGTTAATTATGGTAACTAAAAAACATTACGTTTCTCAGATGAATGAGAAAATCACATTAAATTGATGCTTGACCCGCTCAATTTTGTCCTTGGGAAAGAGTAGATAATTTATACATTTACTCATGCTGAATATAAATTAAATACATACGCATTGATTTTTATCAGTAAATAATTGCCTTAAACGTGAAATTATCGGAGCTAATTTATGAGAATTGCTAAAGATATTACAGAACTGATTGGTAGAACTCCTTTAGTGCAGCTGAATAAAATTCCTCAAGCTGAGGGAGTGGGAGCCAGAATTGTTGTCAAACTCGAAGGCATGAACCCAGCCGCTTCAGTCAAAGACCGCATTGGAATTAGTATGGTAATGGCGGCAGAAGCTGAGGGTTTAATTGAGCCAGGGAAAACGATTTTAGTTGAACCAACTTCCGGAAATACAGGCATTGCTTTAGCGATGGTAGCAGCAGCCCGTGGCTATCGTTTAATTTTGACAATGCCAGAGACAATGAGCCAAGAACGACGCTCGATGCTCAAAGCCTACGGTGCAACTTTAGAATTAACACCGGGTGCAGAAGGAATGCGAGGAGCGATTAATAAAGCCGAAGCCATTGTGGCTAATACTCCCAATGCTTTGATGCTGCAACAGTTTCGCAACCCAGCTAACCCCAAAATTCACAGAGAAACTACCGCCGAGGAAATTTGGGCAGATACTGATGGAGAAGTAGATATCGTCATTGCTGGAGTTGGGACTGGTGGAACAATTACAGGGATTGCAGAAGTATTAAAACAATATAAACCGAGTGTGCAAGCGATCGCAGTTGAACCCAGCAATAGCCCCATCCTCTCCGGTGGTGCAGCTGGCCCCCACAAAATTCAAGGTATTGGCGCAGGATTCGTCCCAGATGTACTACGCCTAGAATTAATTGATGAAGTAATTAGAGTCAGTGACGAACAGGCGATCGCCTACGGACGACGTTTAGCCAAAGAAGAAGGACTACTATCAGGAATCTCCTCCGGTGCAGCCTTATGTGCCGCCATTCAAGCCGGTCAACGCCCAGAAAACGCCGGAAAATTAATCGTGATGATTCAACCTTCCTTTGGAGAACGTTACCTCAGCACACCCATGTTTCAAGATTTACCCGTAGGTATGAAAAATTAAAAAATGGGGAGTAGGAAGTAGGGGAAAGAAGCAGAGATAAGTGCTATTTTATTTCAAATTCCCCCCTGCACCCTGCCCCCTGCCCCCCTTCCTCTTCTCCTCTGCTTCTTCCTAATGCTTACAACCACCTTCATGATGATGATCATGGCTATGACCATGACCGTGGGAACAACCTTGTAAATTCTGACTCGTGAGACCTTCGCTGACTGCTCGTAAAGACTCATCCACAGGACTTAAGCCAATCCAAGCATCGATGGTTTCCACATCGAAACCGACCTCACGGCGACTGTCTACTTCTAGTAAAGGACGGCGAATTAACAAAGGGTCTTCCAGCATTAGTTCTAAAGCTTTTTGGGCATCAATTTTTTCCGGAACCACCTCACCAGATTTTATCTTGGGAGCGGAACGATTAAACCATTCAACTACGGGGCGATCGCCAAAAAATGATCGCAAGCGCTCAATTGTCCAAGGTTCTTTGAGCAGATTGTAAACGACAACTTCATGACCAGCAGCGGTGAGCAAAACTTTTTGCTTGATACCACCTTTACAACCTGGCTTTTCGTAGAAAATCACTCTAGCCATTGCACTTACTCCCAATTTACTAAGGGATTTTTCAGGAATAAAAGAACCACTCCAGGCGCAGAGAACACAGAGGAAGAGGGGACGGAGATGTTTGTTGTTTTATCCCCAGTTATTCCCCTCATCAAAACTTCCTAGCTGTATGGGTAACTGAGTCAAACTCAAACCTTTCCTGCGGGTCAGTTTCTCCATAAACATTAAAGGTCACAGTTGGTTCCTCACCCACTGCTTCCACACTGTGAATTGCATCGGGAGTTAAGCTGACAATATCTCCGGGAAATAAAGTTATCTCTCCTGTAGGTGCAATTTTGTCGGCAAAATCAGGGCTGGGGGTACGTCGCCAAGCAGTGTTTTTTTCTTGACCTTTTAACACAGCGATAACTCCCCACGTCCCATGATTATGAATAGTTGAACGAGTTCCCGGTGCAAATGTTACCGTTTGCACTGTCAAGGGAAAACCCAATTCATCGTATAGGAGTAACACAGAGTTTCCCGTTTCTGGATCAGGTTGTGAATATTGACTTTGTACCCAGTATGAATTTACGATCAAGCGCCTGACAAGCATTCGGATTTCTGGTAGACAAATCGATTCGTCTTCCACCTTCTTGAGAACATCTTCCACCTCAGTTAAAAACCGATAGAGGCGATAATTTTCCCTCAATAAATCCCATGCTCTCACGGATTTACAAGCCTGATATTCACCATCTCCAGTTACAAGCCAATCCTTACCTTGGGTCATGATTAAATCATAAATGGAGAAGACTGGGACACGACCAATTTAGGAGGAGTAAAATTACTAGGAACACCGGGAAGAGTAGGCAAAGGACTGATAGGAAACACAGGCAGAAAAGGGGTAAAGTTAGAAGGTTCAGATAAAGAAATTGGTTGGTAGATAGAAAAACTATTCATGGCTGTTGATTGTTGATAGTTAATTAATCGTCTTCATCTGGTGGACGGTTCAAAATATCCAGGAGGATTCCGGCTCCAAAATCATTGTCTTTGTCAATTTGCTTAACTCGATTACTGATTTCTTTAGCCTGCTCAAATTCCCCTAAATTTGCTAATACCATTCCAGAAGCGGCATAAGCATTTAAGTACAATCTGATTTGGGGTTCCTCTTGCCGTTTAACTAATATAGGCTGGAGTTTTTCCCAATCATCTGGAAACTTTTCTAGTTCTTTAATTTTATCTAAAACTTTAATTGCAGTTTGTAGCGCTAGTGGATAATTATTTTTATAATAAAAAAATCTATATGCTGATACTAGAATTTCAGTATTATCCCCAGCCTTAGCCAAAGCTTGATGAATATACTTTTCTGACTCCGAAGTATTTTCCCAACTTTGTGCTGCCAAGATTAATAACTTTTTGACATCTTCTGGAACCTGAAACCATGAGAATCGAGTTGGATCAAGTTGCATAAAAATCTCCTTTGATGGGGAACAGGGAGTAATAATTTATCACTCCCTACTCGTACTATTTTTTGTCAGTGTGTGCTGAATTTCTTTCCTTCTTCCTTCTTCCTTTGTGTACTTTGCGTCCTTTGCGGTTTGTTCCTCTTAAATAACAGACAAAATAAAAGCGAAGAATAAATTAACCACAAATAAACACAAAATACGGCTAAAACAGCGTGAGAATGTACACCAATGTAAATAGCACAATCCAGATAATGTCTACAAAGTGCCAATACATTTCTGCCATTTCGATGCCAGTATGTTTGGTAGCAGAATAATGACCGGGACGACGCGATCGCCAAACTACACCTAAAATCAATAACAGTCCCACAAATACGTGCAAACCGTGGAACGCAGTCATGATATAAAAGCAGTTGGAGAAAACGTTAGTAGTCAGGCCATAGCCTAGATTCATGTACTCATAAACCTGACCAACCAAGAAAACTGCCCCCATGAGTGCGGTGACAAGATACCAAAACCGCATACCCATGACATTATTCTTTTTAATCGCCACATCACCTAAATGAATGACGAAGCTACTCGATACTAGAATAACGGTGTTAATCGCGGGCAAAAATAATTCTACTCCTGTTCCTTCTGGAGGCCAAACTTCTGTAATGCCTCTAAAGAATAAATAAGTGGCAAAAAAGCCGCCAAACATCAATGATTCAGAACAGAGGAACGTCAACAGTCCCCAGATGCGTAAATCTGGATGATGTTCTGCGTGATGTTCCGTTGTCGTAGCTACAGTCATATTGTTTAACCTCTAAATATCCAATAAGGGTGAGGTATGTTTAGAATGATGATTTTCTTGTGGAACAGGCATACTTCGACAAGCTCAGTACAAGTCTTGCCTGTTCTGGAGGAACCAGAAGCCCACCCCACAATTTAGTCTGGTCACGCCAATACTCAAGCGTTAATTTCTGATGTACCAACTGCTTGTGTTTCACTATGACCGTAGTCATAAGGTCCATGAGTCACAACAGGTAATACTTCCCAGTTTTCAATTATTGGTGGTGAACTGGTTGTCCACTCTAAACTCAAAGCTTGCCAAGGATTATCACCCGCCAATTCTCCTTTGCGCCAACTTTGAATAATGTTGATGGTGAAGGGAATTACTGATATCCCCAAAACAAATGCACCAACGGTACAAAGTAGATTCAGGTCAACAAATTGGGGGTCATACATTGCCACTCTGCGGGGCATTCCTTGCAAACCTAATTTGTGCATAGGTAAGAAAGTCAAGTTAGTGCCGATGAAGGTGAGGACAAAGTGAACCCGTCCCCAGGTTTCATTCAGCTTGCGTCCGGTCATTTTGGGGAACCAGTGATAAATACCGGCATAGATGCCAAACACGGAACCACCAAAGAGAACGTAGTGGAAATGTCCGACTACATAATAGGTATCGTGGACGTGAATATCAAAGGGAGCGGTTCCCATTGTTACGCCACTTAAACCGCCCATAACGAACATCGACAACAAGCCAATGGCGAATAGCATGGCGCTGGTGAAGCGAATTTTACCACCCCAAAGGGTAGCAACCCAGGCGAAAATCTTCACGCCAGTCGGCACAGCAACAATGAGGGTGGAGATGGTGAAGAACATCCGCATCCAACCGGGTGTACCACTGGTAAACATATGGTGTACCCAGACGAACAAACCGACGACGCAGATAGCTACGCTAGAATAGGCGATCGCCTTATAACCAAAAATCGGCTTCCGGGCGTGAACTGGGACTACTTCCGACATAATGCCGAAAATGGGCAGAATCATTAAATATACTGCTGGGTGAGAATAGAACCAGAACAAATGTTGGTAAATAACAACGTTACCGCCTGCGTCTGGTTTAAAGAAGGATGTGCCAAAGTTAAGGTCAAACAACAACAGCACCAAACCCGCAGCTAATACAGGTGTAGAAAGTAAAGCCAGGACAGAAGTTGCTAAGATAGCCCAGCAAAACAAGGGTAGCTGATCCCATTTCATGCTAGGAACCTTCATCATCAGGATGGTGATCACAAAGTTCACCGAACCTAAAATTGAGGAAGTTCCCACTAAAACAATGGCTAGTATCCACAGAGTTTGAGCATTTGGTGCTGTCACCAAACTCAATGGTGGGTAAGCTGTCCAACCAGATTGGGAACCACCAAAGATAAAACTAGCTAGAACGAGTAATCCTGCGACTGGGTTCAACCAAAAGGCGATCGCATTCAGCTTCGGGAAGGCCATATCCCTAGCACCCAGCATCAAAGGGATGAGATAATTACCAAATCCCCCAATCGCACTGGGGACAATCCACAGGAAGATCATAATCGTCCCGTGGTTAGTCATGAAAGCGTTATACAAATTGGGGTCAAGGAAGTCTGATTCTGGCGTTGCTAATTCCACACGCAAAGCCACCGCCATCAATCCACCAATGAGATAGAACACAAATGCTGTCACCAGGTATTGAATCCCAATCACCTTGTGGTCAACATTAAATGTAAAATAGTCTCGCCATTTCCACGCCTGGGGATGATTTCCCCCTGTCAATTGATTTCCTTCGGGTGGCGTATTCCCTGGAAATTTTACCTGTGTCATAAGCTATTTTGTGACAATTTATTTTTGTCCTCAGTCACTCGTCATCACCAAAAACTAATGACCAATGACCAATGACTACTTCTGAAGTTGCGCGAGGGTTGCTGCACTCATACCCAAATCATGAACATGGGGAGCGAGAAATTCTGAAGTTGATAACTCAGCCGGATTAACTGCAACAGCTTGATTAAGGTCTTGCTTTGCTGCAATCTGGCTCTCTGCTAACCAGCTATCAAACTCTTCTGGTGTGTGGACAATTACCTGCGATCGCATAGAACCGTGATAACCACCACACAATTCCGCACAAACTACAGGATATGTACCTGGTTTAGTAGCGACAAATCGCAGTTGGGTAGCAATACCGGGAAGCGCGTCTTGTTTCAACCGGAATTGTGGAACCCAAAAGGAGTGAATAACATCTGTGGCGGAAAGATTCAATTGCACATCCGCACCAACGGGAACGTGTAACTCACCAGTGGTAATCCCACTATTGGGATAGTTAAATATCCAGGCGTACTGCATTCCTTGGACATCCACAATCAAATCGGCTTGTTTACCCTGTGATTTGGGAGACGCACCAATACCAATGTTCGCTGTACTTTCAGATGCTGAACTGCCATCAAGAGTTGCTGCGATTGCGGTTCCACCTGCATGGGAAACATGAGCCGCCGCATGGGGATGACTTCCAGGCTCAAATCCGCCCATTTGGTTGTAAACATCGACGCTGTAGATACCCAAAGCGACTACAATCACTGTGGGGATTGCTGTCCAAAAAATTTCTAAGGGAACGTTACCTTCTATGGGTACACCATCGGTATTATCACCCCGACGGCGACGGTATTGAAACAAAAATAGGACAATCGTTCCCTCTACAATCAGAAAGAGTGCGATCGCAATGGTAAACATGACATTGAAAAATTCGTCTACCAAAGGCGCTTGTTGAGATGCTTGTTCTGGTAGGAGATTGTGATTTTGTCCGATCCAAATACTAATTGCTGTAATTACAACTCCAGCAACCAGAGTCCATAGTGAAACAGGAACTTTTTGCATATATGCTACCTGCTCTTTAAGCGGTCATTAAAGGTGTGATTTTCTGGGATCAGGAGATTATGATTGAATATCTAAATACCCTCACTCTTGTACAGACGCGATGAATCGCGTCTCTCCCAACTGCTTTTACATTTTCACAGGTCAGCGTTTTTTGTCTTCACTTATTAACTTTTTATCTCACTCTGACAAAAATTGGGGGAATTTTCCAGATAATTTCATATCCTTCCCCCAAAAATTTAACAATATATTTTAATTTCTGTAATCCTAGCTGCTTTTACTGCAAAAAAAATTAGGTACTCCCAGATGAAATTATTAGCCCTAATATTGATCAGACTAGCACCGCAGGGCGGAATTTAAAAGTCAAAAAGCTTATTGTATAGGCTTTTCATTGACTTTGAATCATTGGTCTATTTACGCCGTGCTGTACTAGTTGAGCCGCAAGTATGAATTTGTGAATAACTAACAATTTAAGATTTACAATTCTGTTTACTGTGAACTCTTTGCTAGTTACAGTAAGTATCTATAATTCCCCTCTAATTACCTTGCTTAGTGCCTTTTTGCTTTATCTCCAGAGTACCCTTTGTCACCAGAAAAACTTTCAGCAAATCCCCACAGCCTTAATTGTCTACTACAGTATGGCTATAGCAATTCTTAGGACAGATCCGTGAACAAGCCTCACAACCAATACAGTTTTCTGGGTGAGCAACAACCATTACTTTGCGCTCAATTTCATCATCTTCTTCATCCTCTACAAATTCTCCCTCTTCGTTGAGAGCTTTCAATGTTAAAACATTATGACCACATATTTTAAAGCATCTGCCACAGCCGATACATTTTTCGTAGTCAATTTCCTGGGCAAATTTAGGTGTCCAGGGATTACCTCCAAATGTCAATCCTGTTAGTTGTGCCATGAATAAACGCCTACGAATTTGTTTGTACTTTAATCATCATCCTAACTCAATATTATTGTCTTGTTTTACTGTTAAACAATTATTTTTTATCGAATTAAAATTTCATGACTTTGTAAAAAGTCTTCTGTAAATTTAGCTATGCCAGCTATTAGATGAAACTTATTATCAATAATTTAAATAGTCAATGTAGTAGTAAGTTAGTGGTTTTATATATGTTACATCTGGTAAAATCTCAATGCTCCTCGCTGGCTAGCCATTTTATGTTCCAGTAACAACAAATCTATGTATGGGCAAATATAAATCAATACTGATTATTTGTGTCGCAAATTAAATTGAGGCTAAAAATAATGACATTTTTTCTTTGATGCAAACCAGAAATATATCTCTAATAGTATCTTTAAATACAGCTTATATGTTCATTAATTACATTGAAAATTTATCATTTTGTTATTTATAAAATAAAAATACCCGATTTTGAGTTTATTTAACCGCCTTCATTTTTGGAATCTTAAAATCATCTTGTTCCTTTCTTCATACATCCAGGAAAATGTATAGTTGATAACAGAAGTTTTAACCATATTAAATATTAAAATTATTAATAAAGAAAATGAATTTATCTCAACAAATACATCTATGTTCTACAAAAACACTTTCGGCAATGCTCTAAGATTAAGCAAAACAATTTATAACGAAACCTTTAATTAAAGTCTTAAGAACATTTTCCTAGCTCATTCTGAACAAATCTCTCTAATTATTTATGAAATGTATAGTTAATAAAGAAGTAATCTGATTCTGTTCTTAAAAACCATAACGATCTTCCAATTGGATGTGTAATTAAAACATGGATGTGGGGAATTATTACAGCAAGTAGAGATTATTTTTGCTGAAAATATAATTTGGTGGCCAGTGATAAATAGCCAAGAAACATCCAGGGGAGACTTAAGCCAAACATCTCAACGATTAGAGTGGGAAGAAGCCCGATAGCCGTATGCCTTATACAATTCCTAACAACAATTGCGTTGGATGTGACAACTGCCGCCCCCAATGTCCGACGGGTGCAATCAAAATAGAGAACGATGAATACTGGATTGACCCTGGTCTTTGTAATAACTGTGAGGGCTATTATCCTGAACCGCAATGTGTGATAGCTTGTCCCACTAATTCGCCCATACCTTGGCAAGCAAAAAAAGGCAGATGTAAAGTTGAGCCGAGAGACGCAGCTAGTCCGGATTTATTTGCCAATGGTCAAAATAATCCCTTTGCTTCGGCGATTGTGATTTGGGAAGCTTGCAACGTATTAGCACAGCGCACATCCCTAAATTGGGAAATCAATCAAGCAGGTTACCTGTGTTATGGCAGAAAAGTCAAACAAGGACGGGGTGCGATCGCCTTTCATCTTGAAGACCCATTTCCCACAGAACAGCGTCAAGCAGCACATCCCAGAAATCACACAACTGAGCTAGCTGCAATTGAGGCACTTGATATTAGAGCTACTTGCATTCATCTCATGTTTGCTGCCTATGCTACATCTTTAGAGCAACCTTGGCAACAAGAATTTGCCATTGATGAACGCCAAATTGAAAAATATTTAGGCTTAGAGAAGCGGAAAGATTTAAGCAAAAATGCCAAGCTAGCTTTAATCAAAAATATTGTCCAGCAAGCTTGTTCATTGATGATTTCTATTGACTGGCCTCAGCAAGGTCGCCTGCAAGGGTTTTCAGTCACAGATAGCCGTTTGTGGCACTTAATCAATATTCAACATCACTTTCAAGAAGATGATTTGGGGTGCAAATATCTAATTGGATTAACTTTTAAAGTAAAAGCCGGAGCATGGGCGCAGTATTTCTTAAATAAACAAGCCTGTAAAGAGCGAACTGCATTTTATCAATATGGCAGTTTACCCAAAACGCTATTAACTACTGTTATGAGCATTTGGCAGCAACACGAAGGAGCAGTACGATTGATGCTGTGGTTGCTGTTTAAAACCAAAATGGGCAAAGAACAACGCATTACTATTCCCACATTACTACGCATTGGTTACGGGGAAGAAAAAGTTACCATTGCCTCTAGACAACGGGAAGAACGTAAACGTTTACTACGAACTTTTGAAAGTGATTTAGAAGTTCTCAATCATCATGGAATTAAACCCATATTTGACCCTGTAACTTACCCTTTAGAAATTCAACCTTTATGGGCGAAGTTAATGGGTATTCCCGAAGATCCAGACGAAGCTTTAGAATTTTGGATTAATGATGGTGGTGGTAACAATCGTCTTACAGATGCAGGCCCCCGTGGTAAGTGGAATCTGTTGATGAATGCGCGAATTTTGTCTTTTGAACTACCGCCAGAATGGGAACAGCGCACCTCGAAATCGCAGAAAAAGCCCCGGCGAACTGTGAAGAGTAGAAGAAAGGCCAAAGTCACCAGCGACTTACCTGGGGAACAAATTTTACAGGCGAGAAAAAATTTGCAACTATCCCAGAGGGAGTTAGCAAAGTTAACAGGTAAAAGCCAAAGCTGGATTCGCGATGTAGAAAATGGTCGGTTGAAAGTTAAAGTAGAAGACCAAGCGCTGTTACGGAAAGTGCTAAATATTAGTTAATTCTCAATTGTAGGCGCATCCACCCGTAAAGTCATCTGTTCACAACCCACAGTTGCAAAAGGCCGATTTAAACCTATCCCAGCAAAAGGACTGTCGGCAGCAACTTCTAACTTGGAGTCCACCAAGCCCAAACGTGTCTCAAATTCAAAGTTAAATCTAAGTAAATTACTACCCATTGTACTGAAACTAGCAGCACCTAAGCGTTGTCGCCACCCTAGACCTTGCTGATTATAGTTGAGAGTACACAGCAAAACATCGCCTTGACGGACAGTAACACGTTTTTCTTCCCAGCTAAAATCAGCTAATTCCTTGGGTAGTCCCCAAATTTCGCGACCACCAACCACAGAATCCGGATTATCAACATAAATGTGGGATACCCAAACACCAATTTTACCTTGATAAATCACCACAGCCGGGGCAACAATTAACTCATTGTACTCCAGCATTGAACCTGAACCATATTTAGATAAATACACACCACCGAGAGTTTTACCAGGCCATATAGAAATCATACTTAACTCTGGCGGCACAAGCGGCCTTACTTGGTCAATATTCACCAAATGCAGAGTTTGAATAGCATCACCTTTAAGAATCCAAGGGGCTGAAGGGTAAGGCATATTAATTTCCTGAATGGAAAACTTAACTACAAAAATATTACAGTTTCAATGTAATTCCCGCTGGATGAATTAGTTTTACTCTTATCTTGCACCATTTAAAATCAGCTACAAAACCCGCTCGAAAATCAATTTCCGAAGCTCATAGCTAAAGTCCATTCAAATGGACTGAAATCTTTCCCCAGTCGTCTAAAGACGACTTTCGCTATCAGGCAGGGGTTTGAACCCCCGGCGAGTGATAACGACAGGTACAAGATGTGAGTTCATTTGATTTATGTTGGGAATAAAAAAAATACCCACCCAGGCCTCAGCTTGGATGGGTCAAAGTATTCAATGGGGGCAATACTTAAAACTACTTGCTTTCAGTGAAATCAGCGTCAATCACATCATCACCGCTACCACCACTAGGAGGAGTAGGGCCACCATCTTGAGGTTCAGCACCAGGAGTCGCCGCATCACCACCTGCTTGCTGATAGATGTTGCTACCAACCGCAAATAATGCTTGTTGTAATTCTGGTGTCAGCTTCTTGAGCTGCTCGTCGTCTTCTTTTGCAACTGCTTCACGAAGGTCTTTCACCAAACCTTCCACCTTCGTCTTGTCAGCTTCAGGAACCTTATCACCTAATTCTTGCAACTGCTTCTCAGCTTGGTACGCCAAGGAATCAGCTTGGTTCCTACGTTCAATTTTTTCCCGACGTTCTTTGTCAGAAGAAGCATTTTTTTCAGCTTCTTGCACCATGCGGTCAACGTCGGATTTATCCAAAGTAGACGCGCCAGTAATGCTGATAGACTGTTCCTTACCAGTGCCTTTGTCTTTAGCGGTAACGTTAAGGATACCGTTGGCATCAATATCAAAGGTAACTTCAATTTGTGGTACTCCACGTGGTGCAGGAGGAATACCATCCAGTCGGAAGGTTCCTAAACTCTTGTTATCATTTGAGAACTCTCGTTCACCTTGCAGGACGTGAATTTCCACATTGGTTTGTCCATCCACGGCTGTAGAAAAGACTTCCGATTTCTTCGTGGGGATTGTGGTATTCCGGGGAATAATTTTAGTCATTACACCGCCCAAGGTTTCTACACCCAAAGACAGTGGGGACACATCTAACAGTAAGATGCCTGTGACATCGCCCGCTAACACACCAGCTTGAATAGCCGCACCAACTGCTACTACTTCATCAGGGTTAACACTTTGGTTGGGGTCTTTACCTAATACCTGCTTCACCACCTGTTGCACAGCGGGAATACGAGTAGAACCACCAACTAGTACAATTTCGTTAATATCGGATCTGCTTAATTTAGCATCCCGAATCGCGTTTTCCACAGGAATGCGGCAACGGTCGATTAAGTCTGAGCAGAGTTCTTCAAACTTAGCACGAGTTAAGGTTGTATCCAGGTGCTTGGGACCATCCTGGGTAGCAGTGATAAATGGCAAGTTGATTTCCGCTTGGGAAACACTAGAAAGCTCGATTTTGGCTTTTTCTGCGGCTTCAGTCAAACGTTGTAAAGCCTGTTTATCTTGACGCAGGTCAATTCCTTCCGCTTTTCTGAATTGTTCAGCCAAGAAATCAACTATTTTTTTATCGAAGTCGTCACCACCCAGGTGAGTATCACCAGAAGTAGCTAGCACTTCAAATACTCCATCACCTACTTCTAGGATAGATACGTCGAAAGTACCACCACCAAGGTCAAATACCAGAATGGTTTCGTTGCTCTTCTTATCAAAACCATAAGCTAAAGAAGCTGCTGTAGGTTCATTGATAATCCGCAAAACTTCAATGCCTGCTATCTTACCAGCGTCTTTTGTCGCTTGTCGTTGGGAGTCATTAAAGTATGCTGGAACAGTGATTACAGCTTGGGTTACAGTTTCACCAAGATATTTGCTGGCATCTTCAACGAGTTTGCGAAGAACTTTTGCAGAAATTTCTTCAGGCGCAAATGGTTTACCAACTATCGGACAATCTAACTTGACATTGCCGTTGCTGCTCAGAACTTTGTAAGAAACTTCCGTAGACTCGTTACCAACTTCGTCATAGCGTCGTCCCAAAAAGCGTTTAACAGAGTAAAACGTATTTTCAGGGTTCATCACGCCTTGGCGCTTGGCGATTTGACCAACTAAGTTATCGCCATTTTTGGCAAATGCCACTACTGATGGTGTAGTCCGAAAACCTTCTGCGTTAGCAATAACGGTGGGTTTACCACCTTCCATAACTGCTACGCAAGAGTTTGTGGTTCCTAAGTCAATTCCAACAACTTTTGCCATTTTAATTATTGTCTCCGTATAACTACAAATGAATGAATGGGATTATAGGGGGCTAAATCTTGAACCAACTGGTTTCAAATGACAGTCAGTTGAGCATTAACAACCTTTAATTCGGCTTTCCTGGGGTTAAAACCTCAAGTTATCCTGATATATATACTGAGAACTTCAGTTATAGCCAGTCCATGAAGGAGGGTTTCCCGAACCTTGGACGGGACGGTTAATTTTAAAGGATGTATTTAGTGGATTCATTGAGAAATTTACTTTCACTCTGTCTAATGTATGAGAATTAATACTTTCAGCAATTAGGGTGAACCGTAATCTCAAAGTGGTGTTTGCCGTCTTTAGGTGTAATAAACCGTAGATTTATTCCAGGCAAATAGGCAGAAAAAGGCGCTATATGCTCAATAGCAACGTTAAATCACAGTAATGCTATACAAATTTATTTGTATTAGTACATAAATACTATGAAGATGCATGAGTAGATAACGCTCACCCATCAGAGGTAAAATCGCAAAATCGCAAATCTCAGCACTACATCAAGAGTGAAAACAGACAGTATTTTTTATCGCCTTTTTCAAGAATTGCCCAGTATTTTTTTTGAATTAATTGGTAATTCACCCCAGCTTGCTGAAACTTACATATTTTCTTCCATAGAAATTAAGCAAACGGCATTTCGCATAGATGGTGTTTTTCTGCCGAGACAAAGTGAACAAAACCCTATCTACTTTGTTGAAGTTCAGTTTCAACATGACACAGAAATTTATTCCCGCCTGTTTTCCGAAATATATTTATATTTGCGGCAAAATCAACCTAAAAACTCATGGCGAGGAGTAGTAATTTATCCCACGCGCAGCCTCGATACTTCAGACATCAATAATTACAGCGAATTTTTCACTAGCCAGCGTGTTACCCGCATTTATCTGGATGAATTAGGGGAAACAGTATCATTGCCGATTGGGATTGCTACTATTAAATTAATAGTCGAGAATAAAGATACAGCAATTGTCACCGCTAGGGAATTAATAGACAGAAGCCAGCAAGAGATTAACGCTGAACCAAAACGTCAGCAGTTACTACAATTAATAGAGACAATCTTGGTTTACAAATTTCCCACAATGAATCGAAAGGAGATTGAAGAAATGTTTGGGTTGAGCGATTTGAAACAAACACGAGTTTATCAAGAAGCTAAACAAGAAGGCTTACAAGAAGGTAAGCAAGAAGGTAGTTTAAAGGCGAAATTAGCAGCAGTATCTCGATTATTGGCTTTGGGTTTGACGTTTGAACAAATCGCCCAGGCGTTAGATTTGAATTTAGAACAAGTTAGGCAAGCTGCACAAGGAGATTAAACGCACGTAAATAACCCTAAATACCATTATCTTCAATTTTCACAAGTTTCAATTTTATTATGCTGACACTATCTCCTACTTTAAAAGCTAAACTCTCTCAACCCCTGAAAATTGGCTCCTTTGAGGTCAAAAGTCGCGTTCTTCAGTCGCCTTTATCTGGGGTTACAGATATGGTATTTCGTCGTCTGGTGCGTCGCTATGCGCCAGATTCGATGTTATATACAGAAATGGTAAATGCTACGGGGTTGCACTATGTGAAAGAGTTACCCAAAATTATGGAGGTAGACCCCAGAGAAAGACCAATTAGTATTCAGCTATTTGATTGTCGCCCGGATTTTTTGGCAGAAGCGGCTATTAAGGCTGTTGCGGAGGGTGCTGATACTGTTGATATTAATATGGGGTGTCCGGTCAATAAAATTACTAAAAACGGTGGTGGTTCATCTTTATTACGTCAACCGGAAGTAGCTGAGGCTATTGTACGAGAAGTTGTGAAAGCTGTTAATGTTCCAGTCACAGTAAAAACCCGCATTGGCTGGAATGATAACGAAATCACGATTCTGGATTTTGCCAAGCGCATGGAAGATGCTGGGGCGCAAATGATTACAGTGCATGGACGCACCCGCGCTCAAGGATACAATGGTAATGCCCGATGGGAATGGATTACCCGCGTGAAAGAAGTGCTTTCTATTCCGGTAATTGGGAATGGGGATATTTTTTCAGTGGAAGCTGCTGTGAGATGCTTGGAAGAAACTGGTGCTGATGGGGTGATGTGTTCTCGTGGTACTTTGGGTTATCCCTTTTTGGTGGGAGAAATTGACCACTTCTTGAAAACTGGGGAAATGTTACCACCACCAAACTCAATTCAGCTTTTGGAATGTGCCAAGGATCATTTACAGGCATTATGGGAATATAAAGGCGATCGCGGAGTACGTCAAGCCCGTAAGCACATGACTTGGTACGCGAAAGGTTTTGTCGGTGCGGCTGAGTTGCGGGGACAGCTCAGTTTAATTGAAACAGTACAGCAAGGTTTGGATTTGATTGACTTGGGAATTGAAAAGTTAAATCATAGTTATGAGCCAATGGAAGAAGCAACAAAATTTCAAGTTGCTTAATTATTAGACATCTCCGAGAAAGTAGAGACGTTCCATGAAACGTCTCTAAAAGGGTTAACTACAAAATTTAATTATTGACAACGACATATTTATTTTTCCCAGACTCAACTTTTAATTTTGGATAATTATTAGCCGTTCTACCCTCAAAATTATTAATACCCGCCAACATTAATTCATCCCGTTGATGCCAAATTGTAAATATTTTTTCCCTACCATCATAGAATGTATCTGAATCTATTTGATATGTGTCATCGACTCGTTTTAATTTCAAACCCAATAAATTTAACAGTCGGCTGAATATTTTTATTGCTGAAATACTTTCTTTCCCCCTCACCAAATCAATACCTAGCACTCTTTTAATATGTTTACTATGTTGAGAAGCCACATCTTTCAGCAAAAGTAAATCAGGGTGATGTTCTGTAAATTTTCTTTCTGGTTCTAATAATTGCAGCATTCCTAATGCCCGCATAGCTTCAACTTTGCCAGTATAGGTTTTTATATCTGGCAGAAAAACTTTACCATCGCCCCACAATAACTGTTGATGCCATTCTTGCTGGTCTCTGACGTGAAAATACTCGCTTTCATGTGTAAGATAATAGTGAATCAGTAATTGAAAATAGTATCCTTTATCATCCCGCAACTTTAATACAGGAGTAACTGGAATGCCATATTTTTGTCTGAGGGTGTATTTGTCAATTTGGTGACGTTCTGCTTCGGAAAGAGAATGTTTAGTTAATAGTTGCTCATATTCTATATAATTAATAGCTCGTGCTTTGGCTACAGCAGTCGCAGCTAATAATTGATGTTGCTGCTTAATCTCTCTAATTTGAAATTTAATATCTTTAGCTTTTTGCCGCTTTTCTGCCCAATCTCTTTGCACTTTCACGATTTCTACAACTAGTCTTTTGCGGTTGTCTACATCCTCGGAATCTGTGGCTAAAAATGCTAGGCGTAAATCTCTCACAATATTATTGTGAACGGCATTACTACGCAACCAAATTTGATGTCCATCTGCTATTAAACCATCTTGCATTGATTGGCGATAAAGACGAATCGAGGCATTTACCCTAGCAGATAATTTTGCCCAAGTCCGTAAATGTATCGGGTCATAAACTAATGGCAAATCTACATCTATTTTATGTAATGGACTTAGCAAAGCTAAGTTTTCTTTCTGATTTTCTTGATACCAATCAGATAGTAAGCGATAATTTGTACTCCCACTGCCAATTAAGCCTATTCCTCGCTTGGCACACCAGACAATACGAGGCACATCGTCTCGAACTCTGGCTAATGCTTGTCGTGCTTCTGAGTCAGGAATTACCCCTTGAAAAATGCCATAAACTCGGTCGAAGTGTTGGACATCAATACTAATTCCTGTACCAAGGCTAGGAGTAACAAAAACGGTATCGTATTCAGGAATTTTTTGATTAATATCTCCAACAAAATCAACGGCTGCATGACCAGGTGTGCTGGTTGTGCGACTGCTAATAACCAATGATTTAGGAAATTGCTGTCGTAATTTTTCTAAACGCTCTTTCAGGTAGCCTTCAATTGTTTCACAACTATAACGCCCAGAGCGACTATCTGTAGTCACGTAACATTTACGTCCTGCGATTAAATCTAATTCTAGTTTATGAATCAACGGTGTGGGGTTAGGAGAATCATAGAAAGTCACATTCCAGCCTTTCTGCGGTTTCCATTGATTTAACAGTACCCAAGGCGTGATTTTTATTCCTGATAATCTTTGCAAATATTCTAAAGATACATCTGATAAGTCAGCATCTTGGGCAATTATTAACCCTCCAGTTGTCAAAATTGTGGAAATTAGTTGTTGAAATAATTTTAAAATTTTAACTCGTTTATGTTTACAGGTATTACTGTTGAGTAGATGCCATAAAGATTGTTCTACTTCATCTAGAATTAATATTGCCCCTTGCCAATCTTGGGGGTTAAGTTTCCAGATAGAATCAACACATAAACCGAAAGATTTAGTTTTTTTAATTGGGTCGTTAATAATAGGTAAAGCTTTATCTGCTGGCATTAAACCTTCACTATTGTTAAATCCCCATTGAATACCAATTTTTTTACACAAAAACCGACCTAATTGAATTCTGTGTGTAATTAATAAGACGGGTCGGTTGATAGCTTTGGCTTGATTTACAATAGTTTGCAGTGCTGTGGTTTTTCCTGTGCCTTTGGCTGATTTTACTCCCACTAATCCCGCAGTGGGATAGCATACTTCTTCTAAGTAAGGACAGTTGACTGTGAGTGCAGCCGGAATAGTTAACTGAGTATGAGGTTTGCTTTGGGCTAGATAAATTTCTAAATCAATACTTTGACGATAAACTTTATCGAAAGCACTTGCACCTTTAGCAACAATTAGCTCATCAACACCTTTTTCTGTTCCCGGAAGTTCGGTAACTTTAACAGGGCATTTTTTTTCTTGCAATAAACAACCTAGTTGGGAAATGGCGTTATTGATAGCAGCAATTTTTCTCGGTTGAGTTTCAAAGTCAAAGCAAATATAAAAGGGGCGTTTTTTTATAGCAAATGCTGCTAAGTCGGGAATTAGTTGGCGACTTGTGACTTTACCAAATATATCTTTGACAACCCGATAACCACTGGTAATTCCGGGAATGGCGATCGCAGCGTATCCTTGTGTTAATAATGCTGCTGCTTTCTTCACGCCTTCACAGATAATTACGGGTATATTTTGTTTTATTACCCATTGCCAAAATCCCTCAGCTTCTCCATGAGAATCAACGTTGACACTGCTGGGTATGGCTAGATTATACCGTTCAGATACTTGCTGCCAAATTTTTAATGTTACCCGCAGACAAAATACCCGTGTTGGTGTGCTGGGTGGATGTTCGTACTTGATGGATTTTCCCTTGTGATTGATTCGGGGTTGATTGGGTTTAAAACATCCCCATTCCATTGATTGCCAATTGTTTAAAGGGTCTAGACCAGAACACCACCAACCTCCTGCTGTGACATGATTATAGCGCTGTAACCAACCATTTTTCACCATACCAGTGTTAGTACGGGGAAGCTGTTCAGAAATTAACAGATACTCATAAGCTGATGCATCTTGAAGAGATTTAAAGTTTAGTTGAACTAAGTGTAAATCTATACTACTACTCTTGACTAATTCCTCAAGGTGTTGGGTGTGTAAATAGTGTAGATGCATGGGGCGACCCTTGAACGGAATACGATGGATTTAAAACTTACCACGCATTCGCTGATTTTTTATGGCATAGATTACTAAGGTTTTTTGATGTTTTTTATACTTTGTCCTACTAAATACATCGGTGAGTAATTAAGTGTATGATTCTGTGAGAGTACATTGCTGAAGTAATAAGCTTGTATTGTTATATTTAGTCGTGATTAATTTTAATTTTTCAGTAATTTTTCGTTTTAATGAGTTTTGAATTGTTTAAACGCAAAGGGGCGCGGAGGTAAGCGCAAAGGTACGCAGAGGTTTTTGTGTTTATCTGTGTTTATCTGGAATACACACATCTGGCGCACACAAATCAGGAAATTCTAAAGTTGTCACTTCAAAGGTATTTAGATATACCTGACGTATAGCATGGTTATTCGTATCACTAATATATAGATAGTCACCCATCCCACTCAATCCCGAAGGTTCAAAGAAACGTGTATTCTGACCTTGACCGTCTTGTAAACCCGCAGAACCATCTCCCAATATTGTTTGACAATTACCTGTACTGGGGCTGACTAATTTAATTTTGTGATTGTACGTATCTGCTACCCACAGATAATTCTGGGCATATTCAACTCCCAAACAATGCTGCAACCGGACATTTTCACCTTGTCCATCAACATCGCCAAAACCAAATAACTGCCCACTACCACAAATGGTTCTGACTTGCTGCGGTTCTTTCAGTCCTAAGCCACGAATTGAACTTACTTCACTATCAGCAATATATAATTCTTCTCCATTGGTAGTAATTCCACTGGGTTGTGCAAAAATAGACTCGGTAAGCGACCCATCTATACAAGCTTCTGCACCAGTACCAGCATAGGTTTTAACGATATTGGTTTCTAAGTTCATTTGCCAAACTTGATGCGCCCCAGCCATTGCAATAAATAGGGTTTGTCCCAATTGCACTACATCCCAAGGGGAATTTAAGGACGTTTCTAATCCATCACCGCAATGAGGACGGATATTGTGGCTTTGTTCACCAGTTCCGGCGATGGTTTTCACTATTTGACGCTTGAGATCAACTCGTCGCAGGGTATGATTTTCTGTATCAGCAACGTAGAGAATTTGGTTTTGTTGATCAAATGCCATTCCCTGGGGTGCGAAAAACTGCGCTTCGTTAAATGCACCATCGGTTAAGCCAGATTTTCCCGTTCCGATTATGTGTAGAATTTCCCCGTTGTAGCTACTCATTACTACACGGTGATGACCAGAGTCAGCGATAAATAAGCCGGCGGGAGTGGCGAGAACTTTACCGGGAAAGGCTAGTGGTGTAATTAATGGTTGACGCTGTTTTTCTAAATTGAGGCTGATTTCCTGAAAGTTAATTGTACCTTTTGCTTGGTGTTGATTAATTAACTGCTGAATTAATTCGTCTAAAGTATCACGCTTGCCTTCACCAGAAAGATAACCTACGACGTAACCTTCTGGATCAATAATCATCAAGGTAGGCCAAGCACGTACAGCATATTCTTCCCACACCCGAAAATCTCTATCTACTAAAACTGGATGTTCGATGTCATAGCGCAGGATGGCTTGGCGAATATTTTCAATATCTTTTTCGTTGTCAAATTTGGCTGAGTGTACACCGATGACAGTCAAACTATCTGGATATTTTTGTTCTAAGTATTTCAAATCTGGCAGAATATGCAGACAATTAATACAGCAATATGTCCAAAAGTCTAAAATTATCACTCTACCCCTGAGTTCTTTGAGAGATAAGGGTTTATCAGTATTCAGCCAAGTATAATTCTGTGGTAGTTCCGGCGCTCTAACGCGGGGAGTCATGAAATCTCCTTTGATATTAGTAATAGACTATACCTTGAGAATAGCGATGAATTTACTCAAGGCTGTATAACCTTTGGAATGGTTATCGTAATTTATTAACCAATTCTTTACCAAAAGAGATTAAACATAGGTTAGTATATGTATCAAGTTATTCTTTTGTAACTTAAGTTTATTTGAGGTGATTACCCGACGATGGAATGGTTACTTGGTTTGGAACCACTGACTGCTTTAACAGTAGGATTGGGTGCTGTCGTTCTCGCTCCTATTGCTAATACGGTAGGTAATGCCATTGGACAAGACCCTAATAAAATTGGTGAATCAGTATCTACGTCTGCCAGAGAATGGACGAAAGATGCGCTGGTTATGGGTTTTGAGGCGATGGAAAATGTGCAAGCCTTCTATGCTGAGGCAGAAGAGTCTTTCAAAGACTTGGTTTCAGATGCCAAAGTAGAACATTTGGCGAAGAAAGAACAGCCTGAAGCAGTCGAACCACGAGAAGTTAACATTGTTTCTGAGTAATGTCTTTTCACTTGTTGCAAAATCACCCCGATCAAGGAATGTTAGTCTCAAATTATTTTGCAGACGTACATCTATTTTCAGAAGCTAAGATGATCTAATTTGTCACTGACGATATCTCAACAGTTATTACCAGCAGTAATCATAGTAATGTAAATACAATTACTTATATAATTGCACTGGTTTGAGTATGGAAAGATTTCGTCAGTTTTGGCATTTTTGCTCATGAAGTCTTTCATTTATCTAAGGACAATCTCATGCTATCAACAGCAGACCCAGAGCCTGCTCCGTCTCATCAAATTAAGAAAAGAAGTTATCGGATTATTCACCAAAATGACATACGCATTCGAGTCCATATTCCAGGGATAGGATATGACGAAGAGTATGCTAATCAACTCCAGCAGTTAATCTCAGACTTACACTTTGTGACTTCAGTCTACGTCAATCCAGCTGCTCATTCGATAGCTGTGGAGTATTCATCCAAAGGTAATTCTAGTCTAGGACTGCGAAAAAAAATTATCAGATGCATTGAAAATAATAGCTTATCTGAAATTGCAGATGAACAACTCAAACTCGCCAGTAACGAGGAAGAGTCAGTTTTAGTCTGTACTAGAGAAGTAGGTTACCACATTATCCACCAAAATAGACAACGGATGCGGATAAATATTCCGCTTTTAGCTGATGATGAAGAATACAGCTATAAACTGAAATACTTGATTAAGTCTCAGATGGATGTGGCTGAGGTACATATTAATCAGGCAACACAATCACTTGTTGTTGAGTTTGACGCTCTTGTGAATGGAGAGATGTTAAGCTTGAGACGGCAAAAGCTAGTTGCAGTTTTACAGCAAGCTTTAATTGTAGATGTTGAAACTGCGATCGCCTACTGTCAAAAAATAAATAGCAACAGCACGCCAAATTACTGGGAATACTACTGGGAACGTTTAGGTTTACCAGCTTTAAGTTTAACACTCTGTTTAGGCGCGATCGCTGGATTACCGCTACCAGGACTGTTACTTACAGGCTCGGTTCTCATAGCGTCAATACCAGTATTTAAACGAGCATTAATAGCAATTCAACAACAGCAACAACTTTCCATTGATTTTCTCGATGGCATGGCTATTGGTTTACACGCGATTAATGGTAGTCCATTTCCTTCAGCGTTAATGCTAGGCATGATTGAAGGTGGTGAAGCCATCCGCGATATGACCATGCGGAGTAGCGAAAGAGCATCATTCGACTTGCTCGACTGTCTCCACAAACACGCCCTCGTAGAACGTGATGGACACGAAGTTGAGATTCCAGTGAAGGAAATTGTCGAAGGCGATCGCGTCATAGTCTATCCTGGAGATCAAATCCCAGTAGATGGCTACATCATTAAAGGACATGGCCTAGTTGACCAATGCAAACTCACAGGAGAGTCAGTACCCATAAGTTTGTCTGAAGGTGATGAAGTATTAGCATCCACCATGCTAGTAGAAGGAAAAATCTGCATATTCACACAACAAACGGGTAAGAACACCCGCGCCGGCGCAACAGTGGCACTGATGAAATCAGCTCCTGTTCATGATACCCGTATGGGTAACTATGCCACCACCATCGCCAACGATATGGTCGTCCCTACCTTAGCAGTAAGTTTAGGTGTAGGTTTATCCAGTGGCGACTTAAGCCGAGCCATCTCAATTCTCACCCTGGACGTAGGTACAGGTATGCGGATATCCATACCCACAACCATTATGTCAGCCCTCACCTACGCAGCTCGCAACGGCGTTCACATCCGCAGTGGTCGGGCTTTGGAAAAATTGGCAGAAATCGATACCCTCGTATTTGATAAAACAGGTACACTCACACAGGGACGTGCTGGAGTCACCGGAATCAAACTTACAGACGATACCTGCTCAGAAAAAGAACTGCTATCACTAGCAGCAACAGCTGAACAGGGCTTATCCCATCCCGTAGCCGAAGCCATTATCCGCCATGCCAAAGATACCAACGTCCCCATAGACGAATATCAAGAATGGGATTATCGCGTCGGTTTAGGGGTAGTCACCACAATTAAAAATAGCCAGTTGCTAGTGGGTAGTCATCGCCTGATGGCACAAGAAAACATCAGCCTAGATATCCTCAATCAGCGCTATCCCAATATTAAATCAGGCAGTAACTCCTTAGTATATGTTGCCAGAGATGGGCAACTGATAGGAGTTATCCTCTACAGTGATCCACCTCGTCCAGAAAGTCAATACATTATCCAACAACTCCAGAGCCAAGGCATTACCCCTTATATGTTGAGTGGAGATGTCAACCGTGTAGCCCACGCTGTAGCCGGAGAATTAGGAATTGCACCTGATTGTGTTCACGCCGAAGCCTTTCCTGAAGGCAAAGTAGAAATAGTCAAATCTCTACACGATAGCGGCAAAACAGTCGCATTCTGTGGAGATGGTATTAATGACTCTGCGGCCTTAGCTTATGCTGATGTGTCAATTTCCTTTGGGGGAGCGACAGATGTTGCCAGAGAAACCGCCGATGTCGTCTTAATGAATAACGACTTACACGGACTCCTTTTAGCAATTCAAATTGCCAAACACGCCATGAAAATTGTCTGGGAGAATGCCGCACTCGTAGTAGTTCCTAACATTGGCGCAGTCATGGCTGGCGTATTTCTAGCTATTGACCCTGTACTGGCAATTATCATTAATAACGGTTCAGCTATCTTTGCAGAGTTAAATGGCTTACGTCCGTTGCTAGGCCCTGACGAATTTAAATCACTTGTTCCGGCTGTAGATATAAAGACTCTCCAGGAGCAACCAAATCAGCCACAAGATTTGACCCAGGCAACAAAGCCAGCCAAAATTGGAGTTGAGCAAGTTGATGAAACACGACCATCAACAAACAAGCCGAGACAAATCAAAATTTCAGCCTAAATTCAAACTTGGAGTAACTAAATGAATACTGTACTAGACTGGACACGTAGAACTGTGCTAATCACCATAGGCGTTGTTAGCTTCGTTGTAGGCACCATTGGAATTGTCGTCCCCCTTCTGCCCACAGTTCCATTCTGGATTTTAACTGGTATCTGCTTTTACTTCGCAGCATCATAGTTCAATACCAATTATTTGTGAGGCTGCATATTATTTTGACCCCCCCTACACTACAAAAATCCGGTTCCCTCCTCGCTTGCGGGGAGGGTTAGGGAGGGGTTCTTTTTATGCATTTTTATATGAAATTGGTATTATTTTTTGGCATTAGTTTTCAGAACCTGAGAAAACAGGAGTTAAAACTTGAGTTCCCCAATCAAACAAACCTTCAACAGCTTTTTCGGTAATTAATTCTACTGAAGTTTCAATAGCTGTGTCAAATGCTACTTTAGCAGCCATTCCTAGAACAGGAAGGAAAGGCTCTACACATTTTTCTAATAGAGCGTGTTCGCAAACTACCCCAATTGTTACTTCTACTACGGCGATTTCTAAAATTGCGATTTCAAAGAAACCCATAATTCACCTCCTAGCAAAATTTCGTTTATTTTCTGATTACCTAGCAATTTCCCAGGTTGAAATTCAGCACTTGACTACAAGCACTAGCAGAAAAGTAGAATCGATATTGTAAATACAAGAGTTGATGATAAAAAATCTTGCCAAACTAGGCATCAAAAATTTAGCCAGGAAATATTATTAACTGATTAGAGTTAAAAAAAAGTTATTTAGTACAATAGTGACTCAGCACTTGTACGAATTTTAGTAGTCAATTAGTCAACAAAAAATAATGTTAGCCCTTTTGACTGCTGATTTCCTGATATTCAACTCTCTAGACCATTTTTTGCAGCGCTTGACGGTCTAAAGATGAATAAAAAGACTCTAATTTTAGCCTAAATAATTACATCAAAATGACCGACAGCTAGAAAGCAAAACATGGTTAATTTGGCGAGTTCTACCGTTTGGCTCCTACTGCCACCTTCTTCCATTGCTTTTTTGAAAAACTCCTATGGACAACTTGATAAAAGATCAGTTAAATGTTGCTTTTTATCAATATCTCCCTCAATCTACCACTAGTATAATTTGCTGTCAACCATAAATTCAATAAACACAGGAAACAGATTCCAGATAAATCATGTGTGTTTCTTTGATTGCTGTATAAGGTTTCAATTCGGCTAAAAAGCATTGATTTCAGGTGATCATTTATTTCTTCAGATAGATTGTTGACTGAATTATTTTTTTGTGTTAGTTTCTTAGGTGGTAAAAGCCAAACTTTAACTAACGTAAGCACAAAGCTGCGTTCACAAATAATAGGAGAAACAAATGATTGAAGGCTCTGGCAGTAATAGCAGCCAAGTCACTTCCGAAATAGTCAGCATTTTAGGGGAATCTGAAGAAGACGACCCTGGAGGTATACGGCTGGCGGAATCTCAAGAGAATTGGACTCTAGCCTAGAGCTTATTAGTTCATCTTTGAGTAACCGCCAGCGCTACAGGTAGTTACTCAAAAATTAGGAGATGAACATGAAATATTCAGTCTATAACTTATAACCTAGTTATGTGGCTTCTGTGTTGCTTACAAAACCAGAAAGTCGCAGAACATTGACCTTGGGTAATCTCGGCAAAAGTCAGAAGTCAAAAGTGAAATGCTTACTGTGACTTACTTTTGGCTTTTTAAGATGTCCTCACCTATCTGCCTACGGCTATATCAGGGCGGGATTTCTTGCGTCAGATTTTTGCAGATTTATTCTACAAACCATATCAACGTCACTAGCTAAACCATTGTTTAGCAAATTCTGATTGTTCCATCTGAAAAGTG
>REBL01000085.1 GCA_007692755.1 Nodularia sp. (in: cyanobacteria)
GAAGACGGCGGACTCGCACTACAGCGCAAGTAGCATCTTAATCAAGGTGCTGAGTGAAAATCGCCGTCACCCTGATTGGATTACCTCAGTAGAATCACTGTTGTAAATATAGATTTCAAAACCCTGGCTTCTTAAAGAAGCTAGGGTTTTTGACTTTCATCAATAATTGTTGATTCTCAAAAAGCAACATCTTATAATGGTTGTTTCAAAAGTAGTTATGTATACAAAATTAGTTTTACTAATATATTTTCTATTAGGTATAAATATTTGCTATAATAAATAGGGGAACAAGAAAAGTATTGCAACACCTTAAAAGTCCCTTCTAACGTTACTGTACCAAGGTTTTTGCAATCCATTTCACATTGGAAATTGCCATTTTGATCCTCTCAGGTCTAAGGATACTGAGAGAAATTTCAATGGGTTTACGCATCAATTTTTCAGGAGGTCCTTTATGGACACCAGTCTTCATCTCGAAAGTCCATCCCTATCAAGGCGACAACTCCTCAACTTTCTGACCGGAGCAACCGTTGCTGCTACTGCTGGGGCTGCACTCTATCCTGTTGGCAAATTCTTCATTGCTCCAGCCGAAAAAACGGGAGCAGGGGGTGCTATTCTTGCTAAAGATATTTTGGGGAAACAAATACCAGCCGCGCAAATTCTGGCAGAACCGCCTGGAACCCGCGCCTTGGTTGCAGGTTTGGCAGGAGAACCCACGTACCTAATTGTCAAAGAAGATAATACACTAGATCATATTGGGCTGGTGGATAACTGCACTCACCTCGGTTGCACCTTTCCTTGGAATCCTCTGGATGAGGAGTTTCAGTGTCCCTGTCATGGTTCGCGCTATGCTCCAGATGGAACGGTGGTGCGTGGTCCGGCTCCTCTTCCTCTCAAGATTGTCCAAGTTGCAGTGATCAATAATAGTATTTTGATTTCGCCCTGGACAGAAACTGATCCTCGCACTGGAAAAAACCCCTGGTGGGTCTGAAGATGAATAATATGGAACCGATTCGTATTTTTTACTTTTCCGATATTCTCTGCATTTGGGCTTATATTGCTCAAATCCGGCTCGATGAGTTAAAAACAACCTTTCAAGACAAGATTGCCATAGAACACCATTTTGTCCCCGTCTTTGGTGCTGCTCGTGAAAAGCTGGAAAATCGATGGCGAGAAAGAGGGGGATTGCAAGGATACAGTGATCATGTTCAGGGGGTTGCCAAAAAATTTGATCACATCAGTCTTCATCCTGATATTTGGACTAAGGTAACACCAGCTTCATCCACATCTTGTCATTTATTTCTCCATGCGATTCAATTATTAGAAGCGAAGGGTTTGGTAGAACCAGATCAACAGGTATTTGAACAAGCAACTAAGGCATTTCGAGAAGCGTTTTTTACCCAAGTTGCAGATGTTTCTGATCGTAAGGTGCAATTTGAAATTGCGGAGGAGTTAAAACTTCCGATTGCGGCTATCGAAGCTGAGATTGATAGTGGAGAGGCTTATGCTCAACTATCTAAGGATTTTGAATTAGTCAAAGAGCTGATGGTTACGGTCAGCCCTACCCTGATTTTTAATGAAGGACGGCAGAGACTCAATGGTAATGTCGGCTACCGAGTTATGGAAGCCAATATCCGGGAGTTACTACACAATCCTCCGGGAGAACAATCCTGGTGTTAGCTGGCAAAATATTAAATTTATAGCATTTCTCAGTTGAGTGAGGTACAAGCAGTAATAATTAAACGCAGATGGACGCAGATAAACGCAGATAATTTTGTACTTTATTAGACTAGGAAATGCTATATGGAGTCGGATCAATGTTCAAAATGGGCGAAGTTTCCCGTAATTTAGGAATCAATCCCCAAACGCTGTATTTTTACGAGCGCATTGGGCTGATTCCACCTCCCCAGCGTACTGAAGCGGGATATCGACTTTTTAGCGAGTTAGATGTAGATCGACTGGCCTTTATTACCCGTGCTAAGTCTTTGGGGCTGAGTTTGGATGATATTAAGGAGATTCTATCTTTAAAGGAAGGGAAATTACTCTCCTGTAAAGCTGTTTATGAACGACTTAGCCAAAAAGTTAAGGATATTGAAGAAAATATATCTCAATTGCGATCGCTCCATGATGAGCTAGTACCTTTGGTTGAGCAATGCAAAACCAAGTTAGACCATCCTGATCCAGCTTATCAATGTATCATTCTTGACGCAGAACTCTAAAAAACTAAATATTTTCCGAAACCCCTTGACCTTATACATGGGTATAGAGTTTATATTGAAATCTATCAAGATTATTCTCTATTGAGTAGGTCATTATGTTCCAAACCATCACCAATACTCTAGCCATTGGTTCTGTTGCTGAAACTGAAGCGTTGCAAGAAGTTGCTCAAAACGGCTACAAAACTGTGATTGATTTGTGTCCTGCGGCGGAAGGAAATCAGCTTAACGCGTCAACTGTGAAAGAACTGGCTTTGGAATATGTCAGTGTTCCGGTTTCAGCCAAAAACTTGACCGTCGAAACACTAGAAGCCTTTAAACAAGCGGTGAAAGCATCCCCCCAACCGATTTATACTCGCTGTGCTTCTGGATTAAGGGCGGGAGTATTTACTTTATTGATATTAGCAGAAGAAGAAGGCTGGACAGAGGCGCAATATCTTGAGAAATTTCAGGCTTTAGGAATTGCTCAGAAGCCAAACTGCCCTTTAGGAAGTTTTGCTCATACTTACTTTCAGGCAAAGGAAACAGAGAATTTGGCAGTTTAGTGAATTGAATTAGATCACACCTAAAAGGAAATATATCATGAATGCGATCAAGATTGAAATTTTGGGTACAGGCTGCAAAAAGTGCCAACAGCTAGAAGCAAATGCTCAAGAAGCTCTAGCAAGTCTTAACTTAACTGCCGAAGTTCTGCACATTACCGATCCTGTGGAAATTGCGATGCGTGGGGTAATGTCTACGCCTGCAATGGCGGTAAATGGCAAAGTTGTCACCAAGGGGAAAGTGATCAGCGCCGAGCAAATCCAACCCCTATTACAGGGTTAAATCAGCAAATTAATGTTTGATCTATTTTATCCTTTTGATTGGCTGGCGACCCAAATTGTAACTAGACTCTTAGGACTATCTATAGAATCTCAACTAGGGTCTAGTTTACATTTCTTTTTCTACGATGTGCCAAAAATTTTAACATTGCTGGTGGTAATTAGCTTTGTAATCGGTGTTGTACAAAGTTTCCTATCACCAGACAAAATCCGGCACTTTCTTGAAGGAAAACGCACGTTTTCAGGGAATATTTTAGCAGGAATGTTGGGGGCAATTACTCCCTTTTGTTCCTGTTCCGCCGTACCGTTATTTATCGGCTTTTTAAAAGCAGGTGTTCCCCTGGGTGTAACATTCTCCTACCTGATTTCTGCACCGATGGTAGATGCGATCGCAGTATTTTTACTCTGGAGTTTATTTGGGCTGCAAGCAACTATTCTGTATATTGTCTTTGGAGTCAGTTTGGCGATCGCCTCTGGATATGTCATTGGATTACTAAAACTAGAAAAATGGGTTGAGCCATTCATCCTCAAGTCACGGGATGACTATGTTCCTGATGACAATGACTCAGACTTAAGCTCATCTGCGTTAACCTGGAAGCAGCGATTACAAGAAGCTCAATTTCAAGCGCTGGAAATTCTCAAATCTGTTTGGATTTATGTAGTAATTGGGATTGCTATTGGTGCTGGTATTCATGGCTATGCACCGACTGATTTGATTAGTCAGTGGGCGGGAAGAAGCAATCCATTTGCTGTGATGGTTGCAGTTTTGATGGGAGTACCCCTATATACCAATGTTGCTGGAGTTTTACCCATTGCGGAAGCTTTGGTAAATAAAGGTATGCCTTTAGGAACTGTTTTATCATTCACAATGGCGGTTACAGCATTATCTCTACCGCAAATGATTATTCTCAAACGGGTGCTACGCCCTCAACTTTTAGCTGCGTTCATCGGTTTGACGACTCTAGGAATTATCAGCATTGGCTACATATTCAACTCCATGATTATTTAACTTACTCTCTGATAATTGCGAAATTATATGATGTTTAAGAAACCAATTCCGACCATATTACTGGGATTTGCGATATGCTTTTGCCTCTTGTTTGGTATTGGGCAAAATCCGACTATAGCAGCAACTCTCACAGAGGCTGAATTGATATCTCCAGAAAGAATGCAAACTCTGCCTGAAACTAATTTAGAATCGGGAGTTGATAGCTTTCTGAAATCGATTCCAGCAGGTTATTACACAATTGCCAATGTCGAAGATTTGAAAAGCTTTTTAAAGAAGAATCAAACTGTGTTGGTGGATGTACGGGAAGCCTCTGAGTATCGCTCTGGACATATACCTAACGCAATTAACATTCCCCTGCGAACCCTAGCGCAAAATCTCAATCAGATTCCGCGCGGTCGCCCTGTGGTGTTGTACTGTTCCTCTGGTTATCGCTCCGGAATAGGGGTAATGACTTTGCACCTGTTGGGCTACGATAATGTACAGGGTTTTCCGCCTAGCTTTGCAGCTTGGACAACCGCAGGAGAGGCGATCGCCTCCGGTCGGTCGCAGACCATCGCCTCCAGATAATACACCAAAACAATTATTCCCTACTACGCCTATTTTGTGTAACTCAGTGGGCTAATAGAGATGAATTTAGACGTTATCACCCCGGTTTCTTGAAGAAATTGGGGTTATTGGCGAAAGCCAATAACTTAGAACAGACTTTGTTTTACTCCTTATAGAAAATGTTACGTATTATTAAACACTCATAACTATTGATTTTTCTAAGTTAATCATGCTAAATTTTATTGCTATCTAGTTGCAACTAACTAGGAATTTAACACTAGCAATATTGAGAAAATATATTAATTTTCTCTGACATTCTCGTACAAAAAAAGGACAAGCGCCAACTTGTCCCGAATTAAATTAATCTCATCTTTGAGTATGCCAAGTAATCTGATTTTCTTCAACAGTATATTGTTGACAGGTCTTTTCGTGTCAAGTGCTGCTGCAACAACAGCACAAAAATCTGAAAGTGAAATTCTTCGTATCAGCGAAATAGAACTACCTCAAACTCAGGCTGAGTTGTTGACTCAAGAGACACCAAGCCAGACAACAGAGGAAGACAGAGAAACTGATATTCAACTGGATGTAATAACCAGTCCATTGGTGAATTTTATTGAAGAACGGCAAAATTCACCCACAGGGGTAATTATTATTGACCAGAGAGAAATACAAAGGTTTAATCATCGGACAATAGGCGAAGTTCTCCGCCGTCAACCGGGTGTAACTTTGGGAGGACCACCAGGAGAAGATAAAGATGTACGGCTTTTAGGTTTACCCAAAGAATACACTCAAGTCTTAATTAACGGTCAGCGTTTCCCCGATGGTGGTGAAAACCGCGAGTTAAAAGTAGACCGGATTCCTGTAGGTTTAGTAGAACGCATCGAAATTATTAGTAATCCTACAGCTACTATCGATTCTCAAGGTGTGGCGGGTACTGTAAATATTATCCTCAAAAAAGCACCTGATGAACGACTAGCGGAATTGACTATCACCGGGACAACCTTAGAAAGTGCTGGACCATTTGGTGGTGTCAGCGTCCTTTATGGTGATAAACAAGGTGACTTTAGTTACTTAATTAGTGGCGTAATTCAACGCCGAGATTCACCGAAAGAGAAATTCAAGCAAACTTTAGACCTGCAAAATCGTCCCACGGAAGATGAAACAGAAAGTGAAGGTAAACGTCTTCTTGACATTAGTTTAGCCCCCAACTTTGTCTGGCGGGTGTCTTCCAGAGATACACTTAGCTTTGAACCGTTATTTTTGCGAACTTTGGAGGAAAAAGACGCAATTCGTAACGTGACTAAACAGAGGTTTTTTCCTACTGGTAGACTCCAAGAACAGCAACAAGAAACAGTCAAGAAAGATGAAGATAAGACAGTTACAGGTTGGCGTTTAGGTGGTCATTGGGAACGGGAATTAAGTGATACTGCTGATATGAAGCTGGGGTTATTCTTTCAACGGACGGATGAGAGAAAGGATAAAGTAGAAGTCAAAGACAATATTATTACCACTTTTTTGAATGTCGATGGTAGCCCTTTAGACCCCAACCGACCCGTGAGAAATCCTGGTGATATTAAACGGGAAGATGAAACAAAATATGATCAGGGTTTATTAGGAACTTTAGTCTTTAACCTTCGCCCTTGGGAAAACCATCGGTTGACTGTGGGTGTGGAAGGAAATTTGCGCGATCGCGAAAAGAAAAAAATTGGCACAGAACAGCAAACATCACCCCAACTCAGAGAACCTGTAGAGAGAATTGGCCCCAAAGACATTTACAACATCACAGAAAATCAACTAAATCTGTATGTTCAAGATGAAATTCGCTTGGGTGAACTACATACCCTCACAGCAGGATTGCGAATGGAAGCAGTGAATAACACAGCTACCGCCAGAGATGATACCAGCATTGGGCAATCAGGGACAATATTTAACCCCTCCTTACACTACAAATACCAAGTTTTACCCGCCACCGTTTTTCGACTCAGTACAGCCCGTACTATTCGCCGTCCCAAATTTGATGATCTCATCCCCTTTCGTGACACTAGAAATGGGACTTTACTTCGACCCGATAACGTAGGAAATCCGGAATTGAAACCAGAAACTTCCTTGGGTGTAGAAGCAGGAATTGAACAATCTTGGGGAAACAACACTGGGGCATTTGGGATTAATGCTTTCTATCGTTGGGTAGATGACAAAATCGAAAATAGTATAGGTCTAAATTCAGAAAATAACCGCTTTGAACAATCACCCAGAAATGTTGGGAACGGGAAAATCTACGGCGTGCGAATGGACGTACAAACACGCACACCTTTTATTGGTTTACCCAACTTAACTTTATTTGGAAACCTTTCTTTTCTCGGTTCAGAATTGGAAGACGCAACCAGTGGGGAAATTGGCCGATTCAAAGATCAACCAAGTTACGTAGCCAATTTGGGCTTTGACTACACAATTCCTCGTTGGGGAATGAACTTTGGTTTAAACTACAATATCCTCCCAGGTTTTACCAATCGTGAACTCAAAGATGGCAGAATTGAAGTCACAGAAGAAAGCACAGAAAACGGTTTAGATGCTTACCTGGGTTTCCGGTTAGCTGAGAATCTGCAAATGAATTTGTTTGGAAAAAATTTACTAGCATCTGAAAAAAGGAAGTCTCGTGATGTTTTCAATACTTTAGGTGAGTTTCAAAATGCACGAATTGAGAGAGAAACAGCAGAAAGACTTTATGGTATTAGTTTCTCATGGCAATTTTAGATTGATGACTTAATGAGCTTGTAGGATTGGTAAAATGAGATGATATCAGCTTGCCAATCTGCTATTTTTTGGATGAAGTAGAATGGTTTGGCGTGATTTTGCGGAAATTATCAATTACTAATTCCCAAGTGACATTATGGATAACCAAGAAAATCGCTTACATCGAGAACTAGCACCAGAAGTTTTTCAAATAGCGGCTGAATTATACTCTCAAAAACAGCAAGAATATACTCTGCAAGAACTCATATTAATTGGCGAAGAAGCCAAAATACCGGCTGAGTTTATTCAGCAAGCAGTAGATTTAGTTCAATCTAAAAAGAAAAGTCGCAAAATTCAATTTCCCAAGAAATTAAAAAACCTCAAGTTAGTATTATTAGGAGTAGCTGCTGTTGCGGCTACTTTAGTCGTCGGTGGATGGGGATATAACCAAATATCAACTAATAAAACTAGTTCTAATTCTGCTGTGAACATATTACCAGTCAAGAGTGATAAAGAACAAACCCATACGGGGAATGTTGAGCGGTATTTATTAAATAAAGAAGGTTTAGTTGAGGGTATTTTGTTGAGTAATGGCAAACAAATTAAGTTTGCAGCACATAACGGTAAACAGTTAGAAGCCGAAATTAAACCAGGAGACACTGTAGAAGTTATTGGTAAATCAGGTACTTCTAGTTCTTATGGACAAGAAATAGATGCTAGCGTAATTACGAATACTAAAACTAACAAAGTTGTGGCGAAACAGCCGAAACCCAAAGGTGAGAAAAAACCTAAATCTAGTAATTTAAATACTTTAAAAGTTGATGACTCTGTGCAGCATTGGCTAGTTGACGGTAAAGGAGAAATTAAAGGCGCTATTTTAACATCTGGAACTCAAGTTCACCTATCTAAACCCATCAGACAAAATTTGAAGAAATTGGCTAAAACTGGTAGTGAAATTAAAGCTGATGGAGTAGGGAAAGAAACGCCTCATGGCTATGTTGTGCAAGTAATTTCTTTAAAAATAAATGGTGAGTTATTACCAAATTCTAATTAAAGTCAAACCTCACCTCAACCCTCTCCTTAACTACGGTGTACACACAAGTCGGGAAATTCTCGTTTGTGTCATAAGACCCCACCCCTAGCCCCTCCCCGCAAGCGAGGAGGGGAACTGGATTTACAGTTAGATTCGGTTTTTAGGGCTGAAAATTATTTTTGGCTCAGGATTTGTGTACGCCCTAACTTTAGTATGGAGTCAACGCTTCCTGTTATTTTTCTGTTATTTTTATCTGCAAAACTATATAGTATGAAAAAATTATCAATAAATAATCCAGTTCCACCTTTGTTACTGGATATGGCGCGGGTGTTACTGACTTATCCTCAATGGTTAGCAGCTGCAATTATTTCCACAGTTGTGGTTGCAGCTTTAGAACCGAGTTTGGCATGGATGGGTAAAAAAGTGGTAGATGATCTCAAAGAAGGTAGCACTGATTTAAGTTCAACATTACCCAATTATGTTTTAGTCTTTGGTGGTTTATTGTTCGGATTGGGTTTGATTAAGTTTGGTGACAAGCTGATAGATAAGATTTATACGACCCGGTTAATTATTTGTCTGCAAAGAACTTATTTACAAAGACGGGGAAAAGACAGAGGTGCAGAAGATATTTCCCGCATTCTTTATCATTGTAATCGTGCAAAACCAGGATTAGATATTATCCATAAAGATGCAGGTAAAATTATTGCTCAAAGTGTTTCAGTCATTGTTTGGCAATTAACTCTAGCACCAGCATGGCTACCGGCTTTATTAATAGCAGTAATTCCCCCAATTTTCATTGGCTTTATTTTTGGCAAGTTTATTCAAGTAGCTAGTTTGAAAATGTTGACAGCGCAAGAAAATATCGCCTCCTCAACTACAGACGCTAAAAAACTAGAGTTAATTGAGCATCAAGAGTCATTTTATCGCCACACCATCAGACTGGAGATGTTTAAATCAGGGACGGAAATTTTGATGGATTTATTAACTTGGTTTGGGCTGTTGGTACTGGTTTTACTGTCTGTAGTTTTTAATGTAGGAGTAGTTCCCCAAGATATTCAAGCTGGTGATTTGGTGCTGTTTTGGGGAAATTTAAATCTACTTTCTAAGCCTTTAGGAAGTATTGTCAAAGTTTATAACAAGGGCAGAGAAGCTTATCCGGCTTTGGTGCAGGTATTAAATCCCACTTTTTCGGGTGATATTTCCATAGAACAAGAGGTATAAAAAATGAGGAAAACTACTGTAACTATTCATCGGATTCTGGGGGTATTTGTCGGGATTTTTATCATTATTATTGGCTTAACTGGCAGTATTTTAGTCTTTGATAAAGAAGTTAACCCGATTCTGCACCTTCATACACATCAAGTTTTACCCCAAGGTGAGCAGATTTCTCTTCAGCAGGTAGGAGCGATAATTCAGGAAAAATATCCAGAAGCACAGTTAGATTGGGTGACGGTTCCGACACAAGTTAATGAACCTTATCATGTATTAATTAAATCTTTAGATAAATCAAAGACGGATATTTATTTAAATCCTTACGGTGGTGAGGTGTTGGGAATTTACGAGCGCGATCGCCCTGGGATGAAAATTGTCAATCAGTTACACACTCATCTATTAGCGGGGAAATTTGGGGGTTTTGTAGTCGGGTTGTGTGGTGTAATGCTACTGATATTAAGTATTACTGGCTTAATGTTATGGAATGGCTGGAAAAAATTATCAGTTGGCTTTAAAGTCCGTTGGCAAGCTAAACAGCACATTCTTAATTATGATTTACACAAGGTAGGGGGAGTATTAACCGCAGTATTTTTGGTATTGATTGCAACTAGCGGCAGTATGATGGTGTTTGATAAACCGATAAAAAATTTCGGCTATTGGATAACTCATCAAGAACAGATAGAAAAACCTGTTTCTAGTTTTGCAATCAGTGGAAAGCTTGTAAGTTTAGATGATTTTCTGGAAACAGCTACAAATGCTTTTCCTCAAGGAAAACCGACTGTTATCTACACTCCCAAAGATGAAAAGTCAGTGGTGAGGGTAAGGTTTAAATTACCTCATGAAATTAGCCCAGAAGGTAAAAGTTTTGTTTTTCTTGATCAATATAATGGTGATGTTTTAAGGGTAGAAAACTTTTTCCAAACTTCAGCTATGGAACAAGTTAAGGCTTGGGCTGATGCTTTACATACGGGAAGTTATGGCGGGTTAGGAATGATGGGAGTTTATATCGTTGTGGGTGTTGTTTCTTCTGGTTTGTCTGTGACGGGTTTTGTGATTTGGTTTAAACGCAAAGGTACGCAGAGGTCAACGCAAAGGGGCGCAAAGGTTGTTATTTAAATGAGCGCCTTGGACATAAAGAAATGGTATTGTCATCTCTCTGTGTCCTCTGCGCCTCTGCGGTTTGTTTAAAGAAATTATTTCTTAGGAGTATCACCAACTGTGCAGGCTAATTTTATTCGTCAGATAGCCCAAAAGAATCCATCGGAATTTAAAATTAAGGTTTCAGATTTTACTCTCTACAAGCGGTTTTTTAGATATATATGGCAATATAAGTTACAACTTTTATTAGGTTCTAGTACAATATTTTTTCTGTCTTTTTTACAAGTAATTATTCCCCAAATTACTCGCTATGTTATAGATGTAATTATCCCTAATAAAAGGTTTGATTTAATTCCGTGGCTGGGGTTGAGTATTGCTAGTATTTCTCTGCTGATGGGTGGGTTGAATTTTGCTCGTAGTTATATGATGTCTTTGGTGGGACAAAAAACTATCTACGATATTAGAAATGAGCTTTATCAACATCTGCAAAATCTCTCTTTGAGTTTTTTTGAAAATCAGCGCACAGGCACATTAATGGCGCGGGTAATGCGGGATGTGGACTCTTTAGAAAAGCTGGTAACTACTGATGTTGCTGAAATAGTTGCTGAGATATTTACTTTTGTGGTGATTGTCACTTATCTAATTTATGCTGATTGGCAATTAACTTTATTGATTTTAGTCACTTTACCTTTGATGATTTACCTGACGCAATATTTTGGTAAACGGATGCGGGGTGCTTATCAAGAGGTGCAGGTGCAAGGTGCAGAGATGAATAATCATCTACAAGAAAGTTTATCTAATATTAAATTAATCAAGTCATGCGCGAATGAAAAATATGAAATAGACCGTTTTTCTGATCGCAATCTTCAGAATATGCAGGCAAATATTGCGGCTGTGCAACTTTCTTCTGGGTTTGCACCTGTGATTGATTTTATGAATAATTTAGGAAATATTACGGTTCTGGCTTATGGTTCTTGGGAGGTGATGAAGGGGCGGATGACTGTCGGTGATTTAACGGCTTTTTTGGCATATTTAAATCAGATTAATCAACCTGCAAAACGCTTTAGTAAGGTAATGCACGTTATCCAAAAGGGCGCAACGGCTTTAGAACGGGTGTTTGAAACTCTGGATACTCAGCCGGAAGTGCAGGAAAAACCGGATGCGATCGCACTTCCCGAAATGCAAGGTCATATTCGCTGGGAAGGGGTGGAGTTTGGTTATAATTCTCATCAACCGGTGATTCACAATTTCACCTTAGATATGCAACCCGGTATGACTGTGGCGCTGGTGGGTTCTTCGGGAGCCGGAAAAACAACGTTAGCGAATTTAGCCGCACGTTTTTATGATCCCCAACAAGGGAGAATTTTAATTGATGGGTGTGATATTCGTGATGTCAGTCTTAATTCACTGCGGAGTCAAATGGGGATTGTTTCCCAAGAAACCCTGTTGTTACATGGAACTGTGCGGGAAAATATTGCTTATGGTAAGCCTGGCGTAAATGTTGAGGAAATTATATCAGCTGCTAAAATTGCCCACGCCGATGAATTTATCATCGAGCTTCCCCAAGGTTATGACACCGTAATTGGTGAACGTGGTGTAAAGCTATCGGGGGGACAAAGACAAAGAGTTGCGATCGCTAGAGCTTTAATTAAAAATCCCCAATTCTTGATTCTCGATGAAGCAACATCAGCACTAGACACAGAATCAGAACACCTAATTAAAGAAGCACTGCAAGAACTCCTAAAAAATCGCACTTGTTTAGTAATTGCTCATCGCCTTTCAACCATCCAAAATGCTGATTTAATCGTCGTCTTAGAAAAAGGTCAAATTATCGAGACAGGAACTCATAACCAATTACTCGCTCACGGTGGAAGATACGCTCATCTACACTCTCTGCAATTTCCGCAAAAAAGGGAAGAAACTCAAGGTGTTTTGAGTTAATAATTATGTCACGCAAAGGCGCAAAGAAAAGTATAGTAATTCCCATTCAAATGAGGTACAAGCAGTAATAATTAAACGCAGATGGACGCAGATAAACGCAGATAATTGTGTACTTTATTAGACTAGGAAATGCTATAAAGATAATTTTTGCATTTCATATTCTCAGGATTTACGCAAGAAATCATAACTCTGTGTCCTCTGCGCCTCTGTGGTTCGTTTTCCCCATCCCCTTCACCCCACCCAGATATATACTAGAAATAGAGTACAAACTGTTAGTGGGACTCCAAAACGGAGATGCTCCCAAAAAGTTAGCCTGTAACCTAACTCAGCAGTTGCTTCTACAACAATGAGATTTGCCACTGCACCAAATAAAGTCAAATTACCCGCTAAGGTAGATGATGCAGCGAGTAACAGCCATAACTGGGTATTCTCTCTAGGTATTAAGGGTTCCAGTAAGAGGACAGTGGGAACATTAGAAATCATATTAGACAAAATCGCTGTGATTCCTATTAAACCAGCCGGAATACTGACTACATTAGTAAACGGCTGTAATAAATCTAAGTTCTGGATAACTCTAGTTAAAATAAACAGCCCCGAAAACATCAACAGCAAATTTCCATCTAATTTACTTAAGATGCGTTGTGGCTTCAGTCTCCGAGTGATGAGTAACAAACTCGCAGCTATTAAGGCGGACTCTGCTAACGGTAAACCGACAGCAAATGCAATCAATAAACCAATGGTCACTACTAAGGTTTTATTAAACAAAGGCCTGAAGATGCGTTCTTTGCCAATGGGTGATATTTCACAGGGTTGAGTTGAGCGCACATCTGGATAAAGTAACCACAGTAACGCTACTTGAATGAATAAGCCTGCTACGGCTACTGGTGCTAATGCTTGGGCAAAGTCTAAGTAGGATATCCCGGAAAAGGAACCAATGAGAATGTTTTGGGGATTACCACTTATGGTAGCGACAGAACCTATATTAGTTGCAGCTGCGATCGCCAGTAAATACGGAATGGGATTTAAACCTAACGTTTGAGTCAGACTCAAGGTTAAAGGTGTGAAAATCAGTGCTAAAGTGTCATTGAGAAAAAAAGCTGACAAAATCGCACTGCCAAATGTTAAGGCGATCAATAAGCCTAGAGGAGTACGAGTCAGACTTAAGAGGATGGAGAGCGATCGCCCAAAAAAACCTGCATAAAATAGGTTGGCGTTTACTACCATCATGCTTAACAGAAACACAATAGTTTTGGCATCAATGGCCAGCCATGCTTCCTGTAAACTCAACGCCCCCAGCGCAATTAAAAATGCCGAGCCGACTAAAGCAATAGTGGCTCGGTTCATTCGTAACCCAGGGATATAACCTAAAGCCAAACCCAGATAAGTTAGCCCCAACACTCCATAAATTGCAACTTGCTGGATAATCACATTTTTTTCCCAGCCATTGCAAAACCCCATATCTGAACGTGTGGCGCTGAAATCCTCCCAGATTCAGCCATTACAAATAATATTTGCATTTTTGATATTTATATCTACTGGAAATTTCTATAGAATTTTGTTATATTAAATTGTGTAACGATTACCTTGGAACCTGTCCAAGGACAGATGACTTTACTAAAATGTAAAGTATGTGAAGTTAACAATAAGATTATATTATTACACTACCGATACTGCGAAAATGCGATTAACTTGATGTAGTAATAAATTAGATTCTGACATAAGCGGCTACGGTAAAACCTATTGTAACTCAGTCAGGAAAGCATTTTTCCGGTAAAGGTAATTGCCACGTTGTATACATTCATCAGCAAGATGAATACCCTCATTAATACAGAGGCTTAATCATGAAGGTATTTGACAATACCACAAAAAGGTTTTTTCTGGCAAGCTGGGTAGCGATTAATCACACAGAGACTAATCATGCTCCTGTAACTCAGCTACGCCCTTCGGCTCCTTCGTCTCACGTGGGTTTTCTGCAACCCCTGCGGCAGAAGATAGAAAATATTCAAATTAATAATCCCCAATTAGCTCATCGCTTGTGCAAACTGATTCCGGCACAATGTCCCTTTGAGCGTGATGTCAAATTATTCGGCAAAACACTGTTTCACATTCCGCCTATGTGTAAACTCAATCCCTTTTTTGAAGAAGTGGTTGGTTTACGCTTCCGAGCGATGTGCTACCTTGCTGACGAATGTGGTGAAGATATATCGCAGTACTGCTAATAAATAGACGCGATGAATCGCGTCTCTACAAGAGGGTTAGGGGTTGGTTATCAACTCCTAACTTTTTTAATTTTTATTTGTTCTAGCTTGCCATTTTTGGATAGCTTCTTGAGCGTCTTCGTAAACTGCTGTCACCTCTGGGACTAAAGTAGCCGTTTCAATTGCTGCTGGAATATTTCCTTGGTCAGCTCGACTTTTCGCCAGTTCTAAAATTTTTTCACTCCATTCATTCATGGATTTTTGGGCGCTATCAAATCCTGGTTGACCCGGTGGTACTCTTCTGGCGACTTCAATGGCACGATTATATGTTGATGCTTGTCCAGGTCTGATTAAGGACTGAGCTGCATCTAAAACTGTTTGATTACCCACATATTGTTGAAATTCTAAATGCCATTGGCTAATTGCTGCTTGTGCTTGAGGGTAAAGGTCTTGGCGTGGGGAAATTAATTGCGCCGCAGCAATGGCATTTTTATATTCTTTTTGCTTGGCACGTCCCTCTGCTAAATCTAGAATCATGCGACTCCAAATTTTAATATTGTCCTGAGCTTGTTCGTAGAGCGGTTCACCTGGTTCAATTTTACTAGCGGTGGCGATCGCCGAGTTGAGATCACTGGCTTGAGTTTCTCTCAGAGACATTTTCGCTAAGTCTAAGACGGCTTGATTCCGTTTTTCAGATTCAGAATTCAAGGCGATTTGGGCGCTAGATTGGTTGTTTTCTGGAGGACTTATTGGTGATGTCTCGGAGGCAGAGTCAGTATTTGGCTCAGGGATAGCAGTAGTGGGTGATGCTGGTGGTATTTCTGAGACTTGCAAAAAGCTGGCCTGATTGCGGAGAACAACTACAGTAATTAAAGCTACTACCAACATACTGCCGCCACCCCAAAATAAAAACTGTTTCCACAATGGGTTATCTGCCTTACTCCTATTCGGTTGAGGCGCATTGGGGATGAACCTCCCCCCTGTAGCTACTTGCGTGTTGAGGGTGTTTTGTTGATTGAGGTACTGTTCTTTAGCCGAGTTAGAGAGTTGTTGTTCTTCTAACTTGCCAATAGCTGGGATGAAGTTTGTCAAATTCACCGATGGAGATTTAGCACCCAGGGTAGTTTCCACACTTTGGGCTTCTCCCCAGATACTCGCGTTTGGCTTCTGGGCTAGGTTGTTGGGGATTGTTGCGCTCATAGAAGGCGCTGTCACTGCAACAGCAAAGGTGTTGTTGGGAAAAATCAGTGACTCGGTTCCACTAGTTTGTAATGTGCTGGGAGCTACTTGGTTGTGGCTTTGCACCTCAAACTGCGGCAATATTGCTTGTGGGTGAGATGGAAATATCGTTACCGGGTTTTGTGTAGGTCGCCAGTAGTGTTGACATAATTCGGGGGTGAGAATACTTAAATAGCTGTCTAGATCAGTCAAGCTACTGGCGTTACCAGAACGCAAAGCCTCTAATAATGCGGCTGTAAAAAATCCGTGTCCTAGTTCGCTACTTTCATGGGAGAATTGCTCAGATTGACAAGAAAGAATTGTCGCAATTTGTAGTTCTTTGGCCAGTTCTATGGTTTCTGGCCCAACGGGACTATCTGCTTGAGAGCCAAAAGCACGGTTGATATCAAGCAGCAGCAGGGTATTAATTTCCGCCAATTGTAGACTTTGCATCAGCGATCGCACTTCGATGCCAGTCTCTTCTACTAATTGCGGGTTGCCTTCCGCTGGCATTAAGTAATCTTTACCCTTGTAATTCACCCCATAACCGCTAAAGAATAACCATAGATGGTCTTGTGGTTGCCAACAAACTGCGGTCAAATCCTCCAGCAACACCAAAATATTTTGCTTGGTGGGATAGGTGGATCTATCCCCAATTGGTGGGGAAGAATCTGTCATCAATAAACAATTTTGCTGTGCCAAACCTCCTTCTTGAACCAAAAAATTATTTAGCACCTCGGCATCGGCTTGAGCGCAACGTAAAGGTTGAAATAACTGATATTGATTGATGCCGATTGTAATCGCCCAGTAATTTGCCATCCCGCTGTTTGTAGGTGGTCGTTTGTTTGCCTAAAATTGCGGTTGGCTTTGCTGAAAAAACAAAGCTAACCTATGTCTTATAGTCTGCGGAGAATATTATCGAGTTACTGAATTATAAGCAGTTTTTATTACAGTAAACTTAGATAATCATGCTTAGTAAAATTCAAATTAGAAGTCATCACGAAGGAGTTATCAGGTTATGACTAGGAGTATTACTCATCAACGATCATTGATCATTCCCTTTCCATTTATTGGCCAAATTGCCAAAAAGATCCGGATATTTCCGTTAATTGTTTTACTTGTTTCGCCGATTTCTGTATGGATATTAACAGAAGCGATCGCCCCCCAAATAGTTCGCGCTTATACCGCTAGAGTTGACTTAAATATTGAGCGTATGGCAGATGAAAGCTATGAAACCGTTCTACGCAGAGCAGAAGCGGTTTCCAGGGCAGCTGCTCAACGGAGCTTTGACCAGGATATATTAGCTACAGATGTCTCAGTGATTGTCACGGTAGAAAGTTATGGTGCGATCGCCCCGGTTTTAGCCTTAGAAGTTAGTCGCCAGCAATGGCGCACCCGCCCCGACCCCCGACGTTGGGCAACATACTTCAAAACAGCGCGATCGCTCCTGTTGTTTGACACACAACCCGCAATTTCCAATGCAGGTCAAGCAGCCCCTATGACTCCCGCCGCCCCTAGTCCTGCAAATCTCACAGAGAATTAATTCTAGTGATTCTCTTGCTAATGAGGCAGAACAGTAGAGAAGAAAGTGCCAGGGAAGAGAAGGTGAGTTGGAAATTACTGGACACTCCCGGTTGCTGAAATAACTTTTCCTCTTCTCCCTTGCCCCTCTGCCTCTTCCCACTCCCTATCTATAAAAGTCGAATTGATCAATTAGAATAGGAAGGTTGTCAAGAATTGCGATATCCGCTACTATGGCTGTCCCTAAGAAGAAAACATCCAAATCCAAACGAGATAAACGTCGAGCCACCTGGAGACATAAAGCTGTTGTTGAAGCTGAAAAAGCTCTTTCTCTCGGCAAGTCAATTTTGACTGGACGTTCTACCTTTGTCTATCCCACCACTGAAGAAGAGGAAACCGAATCATAATTCCCTAGTGAGGAAAAGCCAGCTGCTAAATTTAGCACTACTGTATAAGCGCTTTTTCTGGGCTTTTCTGATTGCCTTATCAATCATCGGTAGTCGGCAAAAGCTCATCGGGTTGATAAAAAATGGGTAATGAGTAATTGGGGAAACCCGTTACCCATTACCTACCAATAATGCTCAAGTATTTTTCACCAGAGTATGGCAGGAAAATTTTTTCATAAACCAAATGAGGAAGAGCAAAAACGCGTTCCTCCTGGTCAACACTTAGCCAAGGGTTTCCCTGTCTTAACTTACGGTGAGACTCCCCAAGTCAGCACAGAGGAATGGAAATTTCGGGTTTGGGGTTTGGCAAAACCTGCTATCTTTAGTTGGTCAGACTTGATGGCATTACCTCAGCACGAATTTACTGCCGACTTTCACTGTGTTACCCACTGGACAAAACTGGATGTCAAATGGACTGGCATTAAAGTGACAGATTTTATGAGTCTAATTGAGGTATATCCCCAAGCAGTTCATGTTATGGAACACTGCTATGGTGGCTATACTACTAATATTTCTGTAGAAGACTTTGTACGAGAAGAAAATTTTTTTGCGCTTAAATTATTTGGTGAACCGTTAACCACAGAACACGGTGGTCCATTGCGGCTAGTTGTACCTCACCTCTACGCCTGGAAAAGTGCTAAATGGATTAATGGTTTGGATTTTCTAACTGGAGAAGAACTTGGTTTTTGGGAGCGTAACGGCTACCATAGGCGGGGTGAACCTTGGCAGCAAGAGCGTTACAGCAGTGGTTTTGGGCTTTAGCCAAGAAGTCGCTTCAAGAAAGATAACTTGCCTTTGTAGGGAGCATATCGCCAGTTTAAATCCAGCCAGAAGGAATTTTTTAACACACTTTTGTAATGGGAAAAGGTATCGAAACTGGCTTGGCCGTGATAGCTGCCAATTCCACTATTACCTACACCACCAAAGGGTAAGGATGGGACACCAAACTGCAACATCGTATCGTTGATACAAAATCCACCTGATGAGGTTTCCTGTAAAACTTGTTTTTGCAGGTTTTTATTTTGAGTAAATAAGTATAAAGCTAAGGGTTTGGGTCGGGAGTTAATTAAAGCGATCGCTTCTGTGATATCTGTATATTCAATGATCGGCAAGATAGGGCCAAATATTTCCTCCTGCATCACAGCATCTGTTAAAGAAACATGATCAAGTAACGTAGGAGCGATATAACGTTCCCCAGGATTGGTTTCTCCGCCAATAATAATTTCGCCATCTTTAATTAAGTTAGCTAATCTATCAAATTGTTTTTGGTTGATAATTCTAGCGTAATCTGGACTAGTTGCCGGATTATCGCCATAAAATGCTATCAGCCATTTTTTTATGCTATTGATCAAATCTTGTTTAATGTTTTGATCAACTAAAAGATAATCAGGCGCAATACAAGTTTGTCCAGCATTCAGAAATTTGCCCCACACAATGCGTCTGGCAGTGTGTTCTAGATTAATTTCAGTGTCGATGATACAAGGACTTTTGCCACCTAATTCTAAAGTAATTGGGGTGAGATTTTTGGCTGCGACTTCCATAATAATTTTGCCCACAGATTTACTACCCGTAAAAAAGATATGGTCAAATTTTTCTGTTAGCAGTTTTTGACTTGTTTCTATACCTCCTTCTACTACGGCAATATAATCTGGGTGAAAATGTTTGCCAATTATCTCAGCTAATAAATTGGAAGTATGAAGTGCAATTTCTGATGGTTTAAGAATTGTACAATTTCCTGCCGCGATCGCACCTACTAATGGTGCAGTAATTAAATTAAACGGATAGTTCCAAGCGCCGATAATTAAAACAACACCTAGCGGTTCTGGATGAATTCGGGCTGAGTAGGAAAAAAGTTGCCAAGGAACTGCGACTTGTTTGGGTTTATGCCAATTTTTGAGATGTTTAATCGCATAATCAATTTCTTGGGTAACTTTAATTTCGGAAATATAACTTTCAACTTCTGGTTTCTGTAAATCTGCTTGTAGTGCTTGAAATATTGCTTGTTCATTCTCAAGTATTGCTTGTTTTAAAATTTTGAGTTGTTGAAGGCGAAAGGTAATCTCTTTCGTTTTACCAGTCTGAAAAAAATTACGCTGCTTACCGACAATTGCCACCAAATTTGATAATTTATTAGTCATCATATTTTTTTAGCAATGGTTTTACTATAATCATAATCAAATATTTAAAGCACATTTCATTTTATTGAAGTAGACAAAGACAGTAAATATCGGGTATGAAAGCACTTGGAAGAGATTCAGTCAATGTAGTCGTATACTACCCACCCCACAAGAATTATATAATCAAGATATCTACTTCATTTATTTGTAAATTGCTGTAAATGTTAATTTTGTACTAATAAATAAGTGATTGATATTTAATAAATGATCAATTAGAGAACTCTTTAATTATAGAAATCATAATTTATCATTGTGTTTATTTATTGTTTGATGGGTAAATTAACTATGAAAACACTACCTTTACCTAACTCAGAATTCACGAGAATATTACCATTATGTGCCTCGACAATGCGGTGAGAAAGGTACAATCCTAAGCCACTACCAGAACTTTTGTGACTTCCTTGGCGAAATCGTTCAAATAACGTATCTATTTCTTCAGGCGGAATGCCCATTCCTGTGTCCGCCACTTCTATACTAATACAATCTATAATTTCTTTAATACATTTATTTAGAGTTTTGCACCGGATATTCACGGAGCCGGATTCAGTGAATTTGATGGCATTACCAATTAAATTTGTAAATAAACGATGTAGTTCTAAGCGATCGCCCATCATCATAGCTGTGGTTGCATCTTCAGATAAATCCAGCTTGATAGAGAGCGCTTTGTCTTGTGTTAAGGGTGTTAGTTCCCCAACTACCTCTTTTAGCAACTGAATTAAATCAACTTCTTGAAATACAAGGGTTTTGCGCCCGGCCTCAAAGCGGTAAACTTCTAATAAAGTATTCACCATAGACAGCAGGTTAAGATTGCTACGAGCCATAATGATGATCACTTCTTCCATTTGCGGCGATAAGGTTCCCAAAGCACCCTGTTGAAATAGCATCAACATCCGATCAGCTGCTACTAAAGGTGTGCGTAAATCGTGGGTCAGGCGAGAAACAAAATCTTGGCGCTGGAGGGCAATTTCATCACGTTCATCTATACTACGCTTCAACCGCAAGAGCGATCGCACCCTTGCCAATAATTCATCTACTGAGACAGGTTTACGGATAAAATCATCAGCACCCAAGTCTAACCCTTTCGCGACATTGGGTGCATCATGGGCAGTAATTAACAGGATGGGGATATATGGCTGAAATTTCGTATCTCCACGAATGCGTCTGGTGACTTCGTACCCATCCATTCCTGGCATCATCAAATCCAATAATACCAAGTCACAAGGTGATTTTTCCAGTTCTGCTAAGGCGTTGATCCCATTTTCTGCGGTGCTAATAATATAGCCTTCTCCCTCCAAAATCGTTTTGATCAAAAACACATTATCAGGAGAGTCATCGACAACCAGAATTTTGTCAAAGCGAGAAGATGGCGAATTCATGGGGTACTGATGTTTAGAGGAGTCAGTGATCTTGTGGCAATCATATGATGCTTTTGTATAAGTTGTATCGTCAATATTTTAGCGACAATCGCGGAGTGTCTCGTTGAGAAGTGCTGCTGCAAAGCAGATCGCCCCAAGATAATCGGATAAAAGCAGTTCTAAATCCAGCTTAAATATACCAAGTTGGGGGTATTTTACCTCTGAATTTCCCCACCTAGTCAATTTGTCCCCAATAGATGACAAAGACTAGGTTACTGATTATACTAAAAATAGTTTTGCCGAGTTGGCAATTTTCAGTTTGCATCTACAGATTTATTTTTATGGATTTTTCCCCAATAAAACAAGCACTAATCAACCTACCAGATAATGCGGATGAAGCAATAGTTTGTCATGTATTTATCACAGAATTACTCAAAACATTGGGTTTTAACTCAATGGAAACCGTGCCGCACTTTACGACAGGCCAGGGTGGTAATACGGTTAATTATGCTATTCGCAAGAACTCTAACCAGGATATTTTCATAGGAACTAAATCAAATCCTTATTTGCTAGTAGAGGTCAAAGGAAAGAATATCAACTTTTGCCCAAATACTGAAGAATATAAAGAAACAGTCAACCAACTCAAAAATCATTTACTTGCTCCCAATTGTCAATCGGCTCAATGGGGAATTATCAGCAATGCCAATCATATCCAGTTATTTAGAAAACATGGCAAAGTTATCCATCCTGCATTGCACTGCTTGGAGATTACACCGGATAACTTAGAAGAAGTTATCTTGGCAATTAAGCAGAAAATAGAAGAACCACAAAAAGCCCTGACTGTGGCAATTTATAACAATAAGGGTGGGGTAGGAAAAACCACAACTACAGTTAACTTAGCCGCTATGTTGGCAAGATTAGGAAAGCGAATTCTGATTATTGACTTCGATCCCAATCAACGAGACCTGACAAACTCACTAGGTCTTCAACCCAAAGTAGATAGTTTGTATTCGTGGTTGGTAAATAAGAATAGCCCAGTATCTGATGGATTAATTAGGTCATGTAAATTCTCCACAAAAAAAGGTGTGTCATGGCAATTTGACATCATTACTAGTGATCAAAAACTTCAAAACCTGAAGGAAGAAAGGCTGCGTGAAATGATCAGTCCTCTCAGACTGCGACAAGCGTTAGAAGCATTTAAATTGCAATACGACTATATTTTTATTGACTCTCCCCCCAACTGGACATTTTATAGCCAGAGTGCAGTTTGTGCAGCAGATGTGGTTTTGATTCCCACCAAGCACAACTGTAGGTCTTCACTGGTAAATACGGGAGAAGTAATTAAATGTTTTATCCCGGAAATTCAACAACAGAGAAAAGACGGAGGTCCGATTGCTTTACCCATCTTTTTCAACGGTGAATCCATTACAGAAGCGCAAAGGCACACCGCAGAAAAAGCGATAGATGAAATTATAGAAAACGGTAAGAAGGATAAAGTTAATCCTATTGACCTAACGCCATATTTTTACCCCAAATCGACTTTTGCAAGGGAAGACCGCTATGTTTTTAACATACCGAGTTCCGCGCATATTGCCAGCAGTGCATTTGCTCGTGTACCTGCGGTTTATAAACACAAGACAGCCCATGAGTATTATTTGGCATTAGTGAAAGAATATTTTCTGCAATAACAATAAAAGGTCTTAAGAGATGAGCTTAAGCAATGTGGGCAATTTGATGTGCCTTTATAGGAGTGAAATCAACCCAGGTAAAGGCACAGATGCAGCAGAATTTTGTATTAAAGCAGCTGCAAAACAATTGATGGAATCAGGTGGACGTAATTGGGTGCCGGTGATTGTGAAAGAAATTGCAGTAGACCAGTATGAAGTCATCGGTAACTCATTCGTTTATGCGATCGCGGAGGAAGCCGATTTAGAAAGGGTATGGTGTATTGTCACAGATGCTAGTGAACAAACATTTGAAGTTACAAGAATTTTAACTGGTGAGTTAATACCTAAAATTAATTTGTCAACTGCAACCAGAGATGAAATTCAAGCAGCATTGCAATATTTAATTGAGAAACCTAACAGTGAATTAAGAAGTGTGCAACTAGCGATCGCTACCAATCGGATTGATGAGGCTGCACGCAAATCATGGAAAAACTTTGAGCCAATTATAAAGCTGAAATGCGGCATCACCAAAGGAAAAAAGCTAGATGCGCTCAAAGAAGTATTTTATCTCACTCCTCAATCAGAACCAGAAGTCACTACATCAGAGGTTCCTAAACCTAAGAATTTGAATAGTTTGACAGTTACCAAGCTTAAATTTATGGCGAAAGAGAAGGGTTTTTCTGGATATACCAAGATGAAGAAACCAGAACTAATTACTTTGCTAACAGCAGGTTAATCTGAAAAATACCGCTCATTCTCTAGAAGCGAGATCATCTAATACTTGCTCAAATTCTGCTGTAGAAGGAATAGCGATCTCATCTACACAATTTACACTGATAGAGTATTAATTGTTGGTAAATTCGTAAGCTTGACATCATTCGTCAGCAATGTTGCATTTAAGGCTTTTGCCGTTGCTACAATTATTGCATCAGGAAGCTTCAGCTTGTATTCTTTGCGAAATGTAATTGCTAATTCTTTGATATTACTCTCAATACTTATCACTGTAATTTTCTCAATCAAATCACGAATCTGTTTTTCTTCTTCCAAACTGAGACTTGGATAAGATAACAATTCCATTTCAGTAATTACAGAAATAAAATATTGCCCTGATGGTAATGGTTTTGCTAAACGTCCGCCCAATAGATATAAAACTACATTTGTATCTATCAAAAATATAGCTGGTGTCAATGCCAATCATCCCTGATTTGCTGCTGATACTCTAACGGGTCTTGATTCAGTTTAATGACACCAGTATATTGGTTTAAATTCAAATCTTCTTTTTGTAATAGCTGATAAGCTGCCAATATTTTTTCTATTTGTTGCCAGTCTTGATAATCAATCAAAACTGCTACAGGATGCATTGCTTCATCGGTGACAATTTTTTTCTTAAAAGGTAACATAATTTTTCAATTCAGACACAATGTTTAACTCTTTGATCGTAACTCTAAAACAAATGTGCATTTACACTCATTCTGTAGTAGTTAAATTATCTAAAACTTGCTGAAATTCTGCTGTAGAAGGAATAGCGATCGCTCTTTTCAACAGCATTTTCAGTACAGATGCATCTTCTATGCCATTGATAACAGACAAAATAGAATCTGGTACTTGTCCAAAGCGCGTTTCGAGAATGTCAATTACATTATCTCGACCCATTTGGATAACTCCTTGTTCAATTCCTTGTTCAATTCCTTGTTCAATTCCTTCTTGTTTTGCTAATCTTTCAATACTTGTTACGTACCGCATTCTACTGGCCTCCTCGTAACTTCTGATTTCTGTTTGAAAACTCAGTGCTAATTCTTCTGGTAATAACATCACCCAATCAATAAAGCGAAATAATTCCAGAACCTCTTCCCGACTGTAACCCCGTTGAAATAGCTGTCTGACTAAGCTTAACTTCCACTGTAACCGACTTTCTGGGTTTCGTTGCGTCGCTTTGGTCTTGAGATGCGCCATTACTATTATCCCAAAGGGGTTAGTAGTTTGTTCTAAAGTTTCCCATGCTTGTTCATAATCCAAAAGTTTGGCGATGGGAAACTCTAAACTCACCCGACACCCCCCTAATTGATAGCTGTAGGTGGAAGGTCGCCAATTCGCCTGTTCATCGGCTAAAACAGCCAAGCTAATCACTGGCTTTTTATGACGGTCAAACAAGCGGTAATTATAGGTATACATCCGTTCAGGAAATTTGCTGTCATATTGACCTTGAACTTCTACATGAACCAATACCCAAGCTTCTTGACCATCAAGTAACCAAACTTTTGCTACTTTATCCACCCAACGCCGACCAATTTCGGCATCAGGTTCTAGTTGTTGTAATTCTGTATCTAGAAATTCATAGGGGCGTGTCCAGTCGATAGCAGCATCAGCTAGGGGAAAAAAGAATTCTAGAAATCTGGGAAAGTAGAGTTCAATGACTTCTTTCCAGGGACTATCGTAATCAGTATATTGTTCTGTCATCAGCTAAGGGACTTTTAAGAAAGAAATTATCAGCATAAACAAACCACACCAGACGCAGAGGACACAGAGGTATGAGAGTTTGAAAGGTTTTTTCTTTGGAAGTTTCTAAAACAAGAAATATCTTTGCGCCATTGGTAAAACGGTCGCAGGTTCACAAGTTAGCAATTCACCATCAGCCCTGACTTGATAGGTTTCTGGATCAACTTCAATGTGTGGTAAAGCATCATTTAGCTTCATATCTCGTTTACTGATTTGACGTGTCCCGGAAACGGCGACAGCAGATTTTTTTAATCCCAACTGGCTGGGAATTTCCCTTTCTAAAGCCGCTTGGGAAACAAAGGTTAAAGATGTGGCGTGACGCGCCCCTGCAAAACTACCAAACATCGGTCGGCTATGCACAGGCTGAGGTGTGGGAATACTAGCATTTGCATCGCCCATCTGTGACCAAGCAATCATTCCTCCTTTTATGACTATTTCTGGTTTCACACCAAAAAACGCTGGTCGCCACAAACATAAATCTGCAAGTTTACCTGCTTCTACTGAACCGACATACTGGGCAATTCCATGTGTTATTGCTGGGTTGATTGTGTATTTAGCAACATATCGTTTAGCTCGATTATTATCTGCAACTCCATCTCCGGGAAGGCTTCCGCGTTGCACCTTCATTTTGTGGGATGTCTGCCAAGTGCGAATTATCACCTCACCGACTCTTCCCATTGCTTGGGAATCAGAAGCAATCATACTAAATGCGCCTAAGTCATGCAAAATATCTTCCGCAGCTATGGTTTCCCGGCGAATGCGAGACTCAGCAAAAGCCACGTCTTCGGGAATGCTGGAATCGAGGTGATGACAGACCATCAACATATCTAGGTGTTCTTCTAAGGTGTTGACGGTGTAAGGGCGTGTGGGATTAGTGGAAGATGGTAAAACATTGGCTTGTCCGCAAACCTTAATAATATCTGGTGCGTGTCCCCCGCCTGCACCTTCGGTGTGGTAAGTATGGATAGCACGATGCTTGAAAGCAGCAATGGTATCTTCCACAAATCCCGCTTCATTGAGAGTATCGGTATGAATTGCCACTTGCACATCATATTCATCAGCAACACTCAGACAAGTATCAATGGTCGCAGGGGTAGTTCCCCAGTCTTCATGTAGCTTTAACCCCATTGCACCTGCTAGCACTTGTTCGACAATTCCTTGGGGTTGACTGGTGTTACCTTTACCCATAAATCCTAAGTTGACAGGGAAAGCATCAGCAGCTTGTAACATCCGATGCATATTCCAGGGACCAGGAGTGCAGGTTGTGGCGTTTGTGCCGGTAGCGGGGCCAGTACCACCACCCAGCATGGTAGTAATTCCAGAGGCGATCGCCACTTCAATTTGCTGGGGACAAATAAAATGAATATGGCTATCAATACCGCCAGCTGTGAGAATCATTCCCTCGCCAGCTAAAGCTTCGGTTCCAGGGCCAATAATAATATCTATATTGTCTTGAATATAGGGATTTCCGGCTTTCCCGATTTTGAAAATTTTGCCGTCTTTAATGCCAATATCGGCTTTGACAACACCCCACCAATCGAGAATTAAGGCGTTGGTAATGACTAAATCTACTGCGCCATCGGCGTTAGATATGGGGGATTGTCCCATTCCATCTCTGATGACTTTTCCGCCACCAAATTTCACTTCGTCGCCGTAGGTGGTGAAGTCTTTTTCTACTTCAATAAATAGTTCTGTGTCTGCTAATCGGATGCGATCGCCTATTGTGGGACCGTATGTTTCTGCGTAGGCTTGACGAGAGATTCTGTAAGGCATGATAATGATAAGATTTAAACGCAAAGGGGCGCGAAGGTAAGCGCAAAGGTACGCGGAGTATGGATGAGAATGATTTGAGTGGGGCGATTATTGGTTGTGGAATGCGGGTACATACGGCGTTGGGTCCGGGTTTATTGGAGTCAGCTTATGAGGAGTGTTTGTGTTATGAGTTGAGGAAGAGGTTTAATGTCAGGAAGCAAGTTCCATTACCCCTTGTTTATGAAAAGGTGGAATTGGATTGCAGTTATCGATTGGATTTAATAGTAGAAGATAAAGTAATCATCGAAGTCAAATCTGTAGAATCTCTCCAACCAATTCACTCAGTGCAACTTTTAACCTACCTCAAACTCACCCAATGTAAACTCGGTCTCCTCCTCAACTTTAACGTCCTCCAACTCAAAGAAGGAATCAAACGCGTAGCCAACAACCTCTAACTCCGCGAACCTTTGCGCTTACCTCCGCGCCCCTTTGCGTTTAAATCTTCCCATTCACCCTCCCATTAAAACCATAAACTTCACGACTCCCCACCAAACCCACTAAACTCACCTCCTTCTCATCCCCCGGTTCAAACCTCACGGCTGTACCCGCCGGAATATCAAGACGCATTCCCCGCGCTTGTTCTCTATCAAAACTCAATGCTGCATTCACCTCATAAAAATGAAAATGGGAACCAACTTGAATGGGGCGATCGCCTGTATTTCCCACCTGTAACTTAATAATAGAACGACCAGCATTTAACTCAATTTCACCATCTGGTGTAATAATTTCCCCTGGAATCATACTTTTACCTTCTTATAATAATTATCTAATCGGATTATGCACAGTTACCAACTTAGTTCCATCAGGAAAAGTTGCTTCCACCTGCACCTCATGCACCATTTCCGGGATACCCTCCATCACATCATCCCGTGATAACAGAGTAGTCCCATAACTCATCAATTCTGCGACAGTTTGTCCATCTCTCGCACCTTCCAAAATCGCCGCCGAAATATAGGCGATCGCCTCTGGATAATTCAACTTCAAACCCCTATTTTTACGCCTCTCAGCCACCAAAGCCGCCGTAAAAATCAATAACTTATCTTTTTCCTGTGGTGTCAATTGCATTCTGATCTCCTAAACCTGCCATACTCTGGGTACACAGCCACCACGATGTAAAAAATCCCCTCGCAGCAACTCCCAGACAACCGTAAACCAGTTTCTCACCTCAGAGGTAGAAGCACCACGATATCGACACAAAAATCCATTTTGTAACCGAGTCATACCAACTTCCCCAGAACCTTCCCATAAACTCCGTGCTTTTGCCAAGAATTCGGCAGAAATATCACTTCCCACCCAAACCAGACTACCTGCTATTGGTTGTCCAGCCAAGCCGTGAGGACTGTGAAAAACTGCATCGCTACCCGGTAAGTATTGGCGATCAATCCACAAGGGTACGCCTTGCTGCCAAATTTCCGTATGCGATCGCCATTCTCCCTGTAAAAATTTTTCCCCTCTAGCAGTCCGACCAAATCGAGTAATTTCCCAACCTAACCAACAGCCTCCTGGTGCTAATTCTACCCGTAAATCTTGGCGATAAATTGCCCCGTTAAAGACAATTGTTTCTTGGGGTAGCCATTCTAAACAAGCACCTGCATCAACTTGAATCTCAATATTTTGCCTAGCTTGCAGTCCGTTAGTACCGTATATTTTACTTGCTGCGGCTGTAGTAATTAAAGCTTGTGCATTGGCTTGGAGGTGGATATTAGAGGATAGGCGATCGCCTCCCACTACACCCCCAGCCGTGTGTAATATGACACTATGACAAATTTTTTCACCCTCTGGATAAAAAGGCCGTTGTACCTTCAGGGGGGCTTGATTGTGACTGTAAATTAACTGGGTGCTGTTGAGGCGATCGGCATAAACTAAATTAAGCTTGCCATGCCATGTTTTATCTATTGGACTGTTAGCAATCATGGGAATTGAGGTGAGAATGAGGTTTAAACGCAAAGGGGCGCAAAGGTAAGCGCAAAGGTTCGCGGAGTATGGATGAGTTCTGTTTACATGATTGAGGTGAGAACCGCTATAAATCTATTTTTGTGCCAAAATCACATAATCATCTAATGTATAGTTAGAATCATATTTCTGAGACAAATATTTTTGCCTCATCGGACTCATATACAGTTGCTTAGGTAAATTTTCTTGAACAAACTTAGCAAATTTATTAGTAGAAATAGGTGGTCGAGAATCTGTAGATGTTAAATATCTATACCAGACCAGCTTTAAACCTAAATCGGAAACAAATTGAATAACAATATTTTTTTCCTGTTCTACATTTTCACTTTGTTGAGAGTTATAAAGGTGGAATAACTTTTTATCCTGTATGACTAGGAGAACATAACCTTGAGGATTTAAACTTTTAGTAATCATTTCTTGATAAATTCTATTAACTTGTATTTTTTGAGTTTTATTTGCAAAAAAGCAGTGAGAAATGATAATAAAATCAAAAAAATTATTAGGTAAATTATCCGCTTGATAATTCCAATTAAAGATGTTAGCAGTCACAAACCGAAAGTAAACATTGATGGGGGTTATCTGCGACTCAATATATCTTTGCCAAAACTTAAATCCTTTAAATTGGAAAGCATCTTGCTGGTCTAACGAGTAATAAGATATATGGATTGGGGGAATATTAAAAAAGTTAAGACCACTTTTAAGAAATAAAGCTAACCCATAAGCAACTGTTCCTGGTCCTGATCCAATATCAAGAATTTTTACCTGAGTCGGTAGTAATCCATCCTGATAAATCAGAAACCAAGCTAAATATATACAATATACACCTTCTAAAAAATACTTCATCAAATAGACATGAGGAGTCAAACTAAAATTATAGTTTGGGTCTTGTCCAACTTTTAAGTTATAAATATCTTCTAAAGCATCTTCTATTTTAATAGCTAACTGTTGTTCAGAAAACTTACTAAACTCTGCTTCTAGGTATTCAACCAGACTAGCTTCAAAGCCATTAAATATTTCTTGATCAATCCCAGTTACCTGTAGTTTATATTCATCATGCTGGACTAAATTAAAAGTTTCATAGATAAATTTAATAAACTTTTTATCTGGCACTAATGTGAAATTATCTGTCTGATGAGGCGCAGATGTTATTTGTTTAGTTAAATTTTCTATCTCCCGTTTATAGTCTTGAGAATAACGATCAAGTTGTAACTTATCCCTAAATAATTTCTCTATCCAGGAAAAACTTGCACCTGATTTTTGAATAGCTTGCAATAACTGCACTGCTTTTTCCGTATCACCACGTTTCAAAGCCGAGTTAAATTGCTGACTACGCCACCAATTAGCAATCAGATTACTCATACCCAAAACCCTCCTTACCTTCTTTAATTTCTACACCTGGAAGTTGATTAAATAATTTTTCTTTAAATTTGAGGTAGCTAAAATTCTCTGCATTATACCACCAATCATATTTTTGCTTAATTTCGTCAGCTTCTTGGCGGGTTGATGCGATGAGGGAACGACCATGATTAGGATGAAAATCTTGAATTACCACTCTATCAGCAACAGCTAATTTACTAATAAAAGCAGCTTCATCAGTGGATAAAGTAGGGAGTAAGGGAGTAATCGTGATCGATATTTTGGGGACAAACCCTTTAAAAGAGTCAATACTTTGCTTCAGTTTAATAATGGCATTTAATCTGGCTTTAACGCTAGGCGATCGCGGTTCAAAATCCCGCCTCACTGATTCACTTCCCGTCGGAATACTCATATTAATTCGCAAGCGCTGAAATCGTTGTAAATAATCAATATCTCTAGTAATAATGGGACTGCGAGTTTGAATTACTAACGTTGGTGTCGGATAACCATCATCCCGAACATCTAGCATTACCTCCAACAATCTGCGAGTCAATTGATGTCGAGATTCCAGAGGTTGATAAGGATCTGTAACACTACTCATGTAAATTATGGGAGGAGTTTGAGGATGTTGCTTATACCATTTTTGTAATTCTTTAGTTAAAACTTCCGCAGCATTATCTTTAACAATTACCCATTTCCCCCAATCGTCGCGCATCTGAGTATTGGGACTAAATGCAGCCGCATAACAATAACTACAACCATACTGACAACCCCGGTAAGGATTCAGAGTAAAATCATAATCACCAATAAAACCGCTAGCTTTTGTTAGTAACGACTTAGCATTTTGTCCATAAACCTTAGTGTCTCCAAATTTTTCTCTAACTAATTTAGTCGGCTGTACATCACAATAACCTTCATATTTTGCTTTCGCCATTTTTAATATTGAGTAGTGTCTGTGAACGAACAGGGTATTTTTCAAGTTTGGAACGAATGGGGCAGAACTGGTGTCTTGATCAAGGCTTTCGGTTGAATAGGCGAATCTTGCTTTTGCTCAGTAATGCCACCAGTTATACAATGATTAAGTTATATCTTTAATCACTTTTAACTCATGTCATCACCAATTCATCCAAAAGAAGACCGATACAATCTCACTTCCCCAGAAGTACTGGCCAATCCCTATCCTACTTACCGCCGTATTTTATTAGAAGATCCTGTTTACTGGAGTGATTGTTTTGGGGGCTGGTATCTGATGCGCTATCAGGACGTTGCAGCTGCGATGCAAGACAAACGGATTTCCGCCAAGCGTCCGCCTATTAGTAAATTACCAGAATTAGAGCAACAGAATATACTTCCCCTGCTGGAAACGCTATCAAAATGGATTCTGTTTTGCGACCCCCCAGAACACACACGTCTACGTGTGCTGTTTAACAAGGCATTCACCCCTAGTATTATTGGCAGCATGGCAGAGCGAATTCAGGTGTTAGTAGACGAACTAATCGATGGTGTCTATGAGCGGGGACACATAGATATTATTCATGATTTAGCTTACCCAATGCCCGCAATCGTCATCGCCCAAATGCTAGGCGCAAATTCCGAAGACAGCGAACAATTTAAGAAATGGTCTGACGATTTAGCCAGATTTTTTGGTATGTTTCGCATGAACCCAGAAATTTTGACCACTGCTCAACAAAGTATTCTCGAAATGACAGAATACTTCCGCCACATCCTTGAAAAACGCCGTCATACACCCCAAAATGATCTCATCAGTAGCCTGATATTTGCACAAGAAAAAGGTAATTCCCTTGATGATGACGAACTCTTATCAAATTGCGTTTTCTTAACTTTTGCGGGTCATGAAACTACCACTAACTTGATTGCTAACGGCTTACTTGCTTTACTCAGAAATCCTAGTCAGATGCAAAAGTTAAAAGATGACCCCTCACTCATCAAAACTGCTGTAGAAGAGTGTTTGCGCTATGATAGCCCAGTACAACGGCAAGCCCGCATAGCACTTTCTGATCTGGAAATCAATGGCAAAAAAATTAGCCAAGGACAACGCCTATTTCTCCTAATTGGTGCAGCCAACCGTGACCCTGAAGAATTCTTAGATCCCGACAAATTAGACATTACACGCCCAGAAAACCCACACTTGGCATTTGGAAAAGGAACCCACTTTTGCCTCGGTGCATCCCTTGGCAGACTTGAGGCACAAATTGCTATAAATACCATTGTGCGCCGCCTTAGTAATCTTCGTCTGAATACAGATAAGATTGAATGGCACGAAAACCCGTCTTTGAGAGGTATGAAATCAATGCCTGTAGCTTTCAATCCCTAAAATAATCCCTACGAATATTTGATTGTTTTCAGCCTCACAAAAGAGCGCTAGTCAAAATAGTGTAGAAGTTTTTTATCGGTTTGAGTCTCGCTCATAGTTTACAGCTTATACCAAACTAATCTGAAGCTGCACTAAATGACTTACCTGAAATTCTTGGCGTGCTTGGCGTGCTTGGCGGTTC
>REBL01000266.1 GCA_007692755.1 Nodularia sp. (in: cyanobacteria)
ACTAAAGGATTGAGGAGAATACTTTCTCCTTTAGTATGTTTATGTACAGGGCGATCCTGAATCAGATCACTGCCATTATTGATTAATTCTGTTTTCTTTTGCTGACGTTCATTGATATTACGCAACAGCCAACGCAGGGAGTTGACTTTACCCTGTTGATTACGCACTACAGCCACTGTAAAAGCTGCGTCAAAGGACTCCCCTTGATTTTGTTGCAGACGCACTACTAATTCTCTCACTCTGTCCGTCTGGCATAGCTGGTTGAGTTCACAGCGAAAAGGTTGTCGTTCTTCGAGGCGGACAAAATTAACTATTGGTTTGCCTACGAGTAATTGCCTGGAAACGTTTAGCAATTGTGCTGCGGACAGATTAGCTTGTTGGATGATTCCTTCGGCATTAGTGATTAAATAGCCATCTGGGGCAAACTCGAATAAATCTTGGTAGCGTTGGCGTTCAGTTTCTAGCCAATTTCGGGTTTTGATCAGTTCTTCGTTTTGCAGATAAAGTTCCTCTGCCGCTAATTGCACCATTTTGGAGGTACTATAGAGTTCCTTAAAAGCCTGGGGCAGCAGTTCGGGCGGAATCCAAGGTAATACGCTAGCAGTTTGGTACAAATCTGCTAAACGACTGTGTAATGCTTCTGCGCTTTGAATGAAATGTTCTATGTTCACCTTAAATTCCCGCTACTTGCTTGCAGAGGTTGAGCAAAAAACTCCACTAGATCAATACTGGGATCAATTGCGCTACTCTTGAAGATGTCCAATGATGAAACTTTGAATAAGCTGCAACTGCTGCCCAAATGAACCTGAATATGTAGATATATTCTAAGTTCTACTAATTATTGAATCTACCACAAAATACGTATATCAGAACTTGGGGAACTAAAATGTGGCAATTACAGCTAAGATTCTAACTGTTTGTAGATGGCAAATCGAGTATTACATGGTATTGATTCTTCCTGTTTATTTATCTGGTTTTCACTTCTTAAGAGTTTAATTTTTGTAATAAAAACTTACTTCTACCTTTGGTGAGACAACTTTGCAGACTGAGCTAAATAGGAACGTAAAAGTCTTCGACCTAAGAGGTTGCCGATTTCCGACCAAGCCCATAAAGCCACCAAAGTTGTAGTTAGCAAAGAGATTAAATAAGAGGGTAGAGTCGGGAGACCAAAAATTTCTAACATGGATGCAAAAGCGATAGAAATACCAATTGCAGTTCCTATAAAAGGAAATAAAAGTTGTAATTTCGCCCATCTGGGTAGAGTGGTAGGAGAATGATTTTCAATCCAATCTTGCACTCGTTTTTGCAGAGTTATAGCAAATGGCAATCCACAGAGAAGGCTAATTAGTAAGCCAATTAAAAGTAGAAAGTATGGTGGGTCGGGAAATTTGAATAATACGAAATCTTGTAATTGCTGTAGGTTGTTAGACCAGTCCATAATAAATATGCCCCCGGTTTTTAATGCTTGTACTATCAGCTGCTTGATTAAGAGGAATGCAGGTATTTCTTGAGAGGCAAATAAATGAATACAAACCAGATTTTTACGCGATTTAAGGGATTTTTACCAATTTAATTTTTGTTTCCCTATCTCTCAGGCTGAAAAACTTTACTCTTTCTTTATTCACATCTTCCACCCGTCGCAATCACCCGCCGGAGGTTCAAACCCTGATAGCGAAAGTCGTTTTTAGACGACTGGAAAAATATCTCAGTCCATTGTCATGGACTTTAGCTATTAGCTGAGGAAATGGATTTGAGAGCGGGTTTTGTAGCTGATTTCAAATAGTGCAAGATGTAAATTTAACTGTTTTGTATCTAATATTTGTGATGATTATTGCCTTCATTTATGACGGTAGCTGCCATTTTTGTCTTTAACGTCCACCGCAGGAATCAGTCTACTACTAACTTAGGTATAGAGTTAATTTTAAATTTTATTGTGTTCCGCAATACAGGATAACTTATTAATGTGTAATTTTTGTGGCTAAAAGTATCAATTCTGGAGAGTTTTAAACTTTACCACATTTATTTGAGAAAAAAACATTTAATTAATTTATGGAAGTAAAAAGTAAAGTTTGTATAGTTAATCACTTACTATCTTAATAGTTATTAGCGACTTTAGTTAGATAAAAGTTAAAAATTAATTTGCTGTATTGGTAAATAAGCATAACAGCTTATCAACGCGCGAGGTCAAAGGAGTGATGGCTGCGGTATAAATATGCTAGCTGCTACTCACTCCTCTTTTCTAACTTTTTGACTATAATTATTGTTGATGATTACCCAAACAAACTTGTTCATAACGTTTTCCCGCTATATCCCAAGTGAACTCGGTTTCTACTAGTTGTCTACCGTTATCAGACAATTGATTACGCAATTGGGGATTTTCAAACAGTTGACTAATGGCGGCGACATACTCAGCAGGTTTATTGGCGCGTAATGCCCGAATGGGGGTGTCTATAGCTAGTCCTTCTAAACCGCGATCGCTTGCTACTACAGGCACACCAGCAGCCATTGCTTCTAAAGTTTTATTTTTAATCCCAAACCCAGTGCGTAGGGGGACTACGCAAACAGTAGATTCATGCAAATATTCTACCATTGAGGGAATACGACCAGTAACAATGACTCCAGGAATGTTTTTCAGTGCTAAAATTTCTGGTGTTGGTCTAGCACCGACGATACTAAATGTGGCATCGGCATAAGATTTTTGCAGTTCTGGTAACACTTCTAAAGCAAAAAAACGAGCTGCATCAATGTTATGAGAAGCATCCATCGCCCCGACAAAGATTAATTTATGTCCGCCTGGGTCTTGGGAACGACAGGGAAATAATTCTAAATCTACACCGTTGGGTATCACTTCAATTTCCATTTCCGGACGGAGTTTGAGAAATTCTTGGCGGTCGTCTTCTGTGGTGACAACAATGTGAGAGAATTTATTACAGTAGCGTTTTTCGTAGCGTTCTAGGATGAAGGCAAGATACAGGCGATCGCGTAGGGCATTTTGAGAAGCACCCATTTTTAAATGGTCATTAGTCCAGCTATAAACTGAACTATGAATATCTACCACCGTATTGATGCTGTTACGAAATTCAGGTCTAATATATATTTCGTTCACACTATGTTCACAGGTGATCACATCAAACTTTTGCGCCTGGACATAATTATCTACTAAGGCTTGAATTTCTGGTGAATAGCGATGCAGTACGTTCGATGGTGTAGCTTTAATTACTGATTCGGCAAAGCGTCCTATTTTACCAAATATTTTAGCGGTCGCTTTTTTTTCCTGGATTTCTGGCGGTAAGGGAAAAACCATCAGTTCACTGACATATTGTCTTAATTCCTCTACTTCTGTGACTGAAACGCCTTCGTGTTTCTGTGTAACTAAGGTCACAGAATGGTTTTGCTGTAAATATTTGAGCAAATTAAAAGTTCTAATTTCTGTTCCTCCGCGACTTGGTGGATAGGGAAATGTAGAAGATAGCATGAGAATACGCATATAATTTCTGTATTCCTATTGTTGAATTTTCGTGTTTTTTAGCCTAAAAAATATATTTTGAAATTGCTTTTGGCTTGGTAAATCATATCAAAACTATATATATGATTTTAAAGTTTAATTTTTATTCCTGGTAAAAATTGCTAAAATAATGATTAATTCATCTTGTATAAGCCAAAGTTATTGCGGATTGATTTAGTCAGCCAGCGATATTGAAGAAAGTCTCGCAAATAAAATAGTAATCCTTTCTGCTTGAGTGTTTCTTTTAAGAATTTTACCTTATCTAAATTTAAATAAATATTTTCTCCATTCCCTATAATATAGATACCACCAATAAATGGTAATGGTTCCAGAAGACTACCATCTTTTAAGCATTTAACTTTATGGTCATAGATAGCATTTTTAAAAAGATAATCAAATTTATGATCATACTTGACAATTACGCCTGAACCACATAATTGACTAAAAGCCTTTGCTCTGAAATATATCAACTGACTATTTTTTCGGTATACATAACCTTTATTTACAAACCAACCATTACAATGCTGATTTTGACTAACAAATTCAGCTAAATGACTACTCACACAATCATCAGCGTCAACAATCATAATGTGAGATGGTGCAAATCTTTCAGCGTAGGCTAAACCAGTCAAAAGTCTTTTTCCCTTATCCAACTCTTTACTCTTATACTCGGAAGTAGGGAGTGGAAAATCTACTTCCACATAGTTGATGGATGGGTGATGAAATTCGATTTGAGGGATTTCGCTGCAAACTACAACTACCCTAAAGTTAGCTGAAGTTTGATTGCAGACTGATTTGATACATCTTTCAAATAATTTACAAGTTAAGTCCCATGACTTGGAAGTTTTGGAATTTTTGAGAGGTATAATGAAAACTAACATATTTATTATTTGGGATAAGTTTATCTAATAACAAAGTCTGAGATATTTTTTGAGCATCGACTGCTCTGACAGCTATAGTGTTTTCGTCACTGCTGACGAAGTTTTGCGGAACATGGATGCAATGCCGTAAAAACCGATCAAAATTTAGGCGATCGCAAATTGATAGGCTAATATATGTATAAGGTAAATTATTACATTCAAAATTTTACTACGCTTATCTAGATAAAAGCAACTATTTCTCATTACAAGTGTGTACACAAAAAATATGAATCACAAACCACTACTATCTATAGTTACGGCTACATTAGGGAAATTTTCTGATTATTGGCTAGAAAATCTCTTAAAGGTTGAAGGTGCTGTGCAATTTGTTTTCATTTATCCTCCTCAAGTCAAAATTAAAGCTATAAATGACCCTAGAGTAACAGTTATAATTAGTCCTTATAAAGGCGAATGGCTACAAAGATACGTTGGTTTACTGAATGTAAGCGGAGAATACGTTTTAGCTTTGGATGATGACGATTATGTTCATCCCCAAGTATGTGAATTAATATCTAAATACTTTAATATATTTCCTGAAAGCTGGATTCTCAGGTTACAAAAATTAAATATAGACATCAACGATGAAAAGCGAATTAAGCAACCTTGGGAAGAAATTCCGGATATTGACAAACTACAAGTTTGCAAAAAAACATCTGAAAATCCTTTTCCCTATGAAAATGGGAATTTTAAGGGTTTGTTAGAAGTTCCCATTGCTCCCTTAAAGAAAAATTTTGATTTCCGTTATCTAATTTGGCCTTTTATTAACAGAAAAGATAATGAAGGTTATCATTTTGAAAACTTTAATAATATCGTTTGGAGAAGTGACTTGATTCAGCAAGGGCTAACTGAACTTTCATCAGCGACAAAAGTTATAGGAGCGGTAACTTGGATACCAGCAATTGGTTTAGATAGGTTAGCTGGCTTATTTCTGCAAGCGAAATTTTTTAAGCAGGATGCTATTATCGGTCATTGGACACCAAAACCAGAACAAATTAGATACATTGATAAAGATCCTTCATTAAAACCTCCAAGGTTTCATATTTTTTCAGATGTCCTATTGATTAAAGTTTTTCCCCAATATGGTTATTTTTGGAATTTAGCGTTTAACAAATTATATGGTGTTCCGAGAACGGTGGCTAAATTAATCAAACTCAAGTTAAGGAAAAAAGCATAGCAGTAATATTTATCTACTTTGAGGAATGCTTGGAATAGGTTGGTAAGTTCTACTGGATATCAGTTGACTAATTATCAACATTGTACCCACACTTAGGGCGAGAGATATAACTGCGATCGCAAGACGATTATTCTGCCAAAAACTGAGTTTTCCTTGTGTATAAGCAGTATTAGCTATCCTTACCTCATGTTTAGATTGTTCTAAAATTGATTGGAGAGCATTAATTTGTTCATCTTCTAATTCGGCAAATCTATCTTGTCTAAAAGCATTTTCTATAATTTTTATCTTTTCTTCTGAAGAGACTTGATTAAGTTCTCGTTTCACAACTTCATAGGGATTGCTTTGTTTTACAGGTTGTGAGGTTGGAGTTGGAATACTTGACGGTCGAATGGGAGGATCTTGTTGAATATTCTTTTTTGTAAAACTATACGAATTATTTTGAGTTACAGGCTGAGATGCTGGAGTTTGTGATTTTTGGGATGGAGTTGATACAGGCTGAGATGCTTGAGTTTGAGGAGTTCGGGGTTGAGTGGGTACAGGCGGCTGAGGATTACGTATTTGATTGGTCTTCAATGACCATTTAAAGTCGCTGTCTTGGACAACTAAATGCTTCAAAGAAGAGTACAAGTAATGATTTACCTCACGTCTTTCAACTCCCAACATTTCAGCAATTTTTACTGCTCTTATGGGAGTTCCACGGTTCAATATTTCAAGGATTTTGGATTCCAGTTTATCCATATTAACCCCAAATAATCATTGTTAATATATAACTAAAAATTAAATAAATAAGATGCGTGACCAACTATCAACAATATCTACCATTTTATCGCCACTGATACCTTTAATCTGTTTTTTACCACTTGTAACTTTTACTCGTTCCATGACATCTTTTAAAGATTCAAATTTTTTATCTTTGCGTTCTTTGTCCACACTTTCAGCAATACTCACGGCTTTTTTATCAGTAAAACCGGCAGTTCTTAGCCTGAAAGTTAGGTCTATTAGACCAAGAGTATTAAATGCTTCTAGTGGTGTAATTTGTTTGGGTATCTGATTTTCAAGAAGCTTGATAGTATCGTATAGCTTCTGTCTCTCTTGTCGTTCCTGCACTATTTCTGATCTTAATTCTTGAATTTGCTTTTCTAATATATTAAGATTATAGATTGCTATATTTGGTGAGTTTGGACTAGTTGTTTCAGTTATGTTATTTACTAGTTTATTGGCAGAATCTACACTTTTAAGAATGATTGCTTGCTTTAATACTGCTTCCTCTTTTTCAGACGAAATGATTAATGAATTTACCATTTCGCCTTCGTCTGAATTTTTTTCTCTAGCTTTTACAGCAGCATAATATTCAAAATGTCCATCAATTACTTCGTATTTTTCAAAGCCAGTCTTTTTTAAAACTAATGGCTTAAGTAAACCTCCAGACTCTAAAATTTTATCAGCCAGAATATTTAAATCAGCCTCTGAAAAATTTGAACGAGGTACACTTGAAGTAACACCTGCAACATCTACCATCAAAAAATTAGTCATCATTTTAACTCCATTTTTGTCATAACTTCTATAGCTAAAGATTCAAATTCAGCAGCAGCAAGGTTTGCCGAAGATTCATTTTTAGCGAAATCTAAAATAGATTTAGGATCAGGAATTTCCAAATTTCCTACAAGTATAGTCCTATTAATACAAGTAGATAAAGCTGTTCTCTCAGAAATAACACTGTCCATAAGTGGAAGGTGGTAACGATCACTAATTACATTTTTGTGCTTTAAAAAGCTATGCTTTAAATATTGAGCATTAGTTGAAATTTTAGAAGGAAGAATACCCATAATGATCAGAGGGGCTTTTCCTAAACCTTCTTTATTTTCATTAATTTCTTGTTTAATAAAGTTTTGGACACTGGGCAATCCTTGGTTAGAAAATGGTTTTAAATCAGAAGGAATTATCAGGTAATCAGCAGCAGTTAAGGCCGCTTCTGCATACAAGTCAAGGGATGGAGGTGTATCAATGATTACAATATCATATTCTTCTTTTACTTTATCCAATTTTCTGGCTAGTCTACTCCTGCTGGCTCCATACTTTACTAGGTTAGATTGAAGTGAAACTAAGGTAATATGTGAAGGAATGACATCAATTTCTGGATCATTAAAAAATTTGGATTTGCGAACAATATCTGGTATGAAATTTTTATCACTCTTTTCTAATAAATGATATACATTACAATCTTTTAAATCATCCTCCTCTTCAAATTGAAATTTTACTAGTCCTGTAGCAAAGGTTGTATTAGCTTGAGCATCTATATCAATTAAAAGTACTTTTTTACCTTTTTTGCTCAATCCTGCTGCTAAGTTAATGGCAACTGTAGTTTTACCAACGCCTCCCTTATGATGGTAAATTGCAATTGTTTTCATGGAATTTTGCCTTTTATGGTTATAAAGTGAATTAGTTTGAGTAGTCCGAATTGTTGACTTATGTATAACCTGCTTCTTTCTGAGGCTATCTATAGCAATGAAATTTTTAATATCTTCTATTTTCTCCTCAACATCCTTACCATCACACTGAAATACTAACTTAATATCATATTGTAACTTTTCATAAATTCTGATTTCCTTACCATTAGTCAGTAACCCATATCGCACATTCAAACTAGTTAAATAATGCCTAAGTCGGTGAACATGATTATTTAAATTTTGCTGTGGGTGCTTTGCCTCCATAACAACACTCATCGGAGAATTAGCATCTAAAACCAAGGGAACAACCTGTACTGCAAATGCTAAAAAATCCAAACGAATGCTACCCAGTGCAACTTCTTGATGCCATGTATCGGGAGTGTACCCTAACTGTGGCAGCAAATACTGAACGATGAGTTTGCTTTCAACTTCGCTTTCATTACGACACAGTTCAGGATTAAACGGCAATATAGTTTACCTCAATAAAATCGCTACATTGGCAAAAAACGGATACACGTTAAATTATGGCACAGGCTGAGTAATCTGTGTTATAAAAATTACTTAATGATATGTATATAAATTAGACTATATTGAGTATTCTTACAAAAAGTAAATATATTACAGTTCTGGCAGATAAAATTTACACCCACAGCATTTTTTATGCTATCGCTCATACTCTCTGCGCCTCTGCGTCTCTGCGTGAACCAAACAAGATTGAAAATTCCAGTAAACAAATCTAAAAACTCGACTGGGAAAATTTTTCCCTAGCAGTATTTCACAACTCCAGCCTCACTGCTATAATCTAACTGCCTCAATCAAGACAAACTTAAATTTTCAACTTGCGGAAAATATTAAATTCCATAGAAGTTTTAATTATTCAATAGGAGTATACGCTACCTAAATATGGGAATGCGTCAACAAAGGACTTAACCAATGGGATATGTAATTGCTACTGCAAATATGAAAGGCGGTGTTGGTAAAACCACCCTCACCGTCAACATCGCTACTTGTTTAGCCAAAAATCATGGTAAGCGCGTGCTTGTCCTCGATTTAGATAGCCAAATCAGCGCCACACTGAGTTTAATGTCGCCTTTAGACTTTGCCAAACTTCGCAAACAACGCAAGACATTTCGATATTTGATAGACCAAGTTATCAATCCTGAACCAGAAGCACAACTGACAATTCATGATATTATTCAATCTCAAGTTTGTAATCTGACTGGACTAGATTTATTACCCGGAGATATTGACTTATATGATGAGTTTTTAGTTTCAGAAATGCTACACCAACAAGCAACTGCTTTGGGTGAACCGGATTTTGAAACAGTTTGGAATCGCTTTGAAAGAGTCTTGATTAATAATATTTTAAAACCAGTGCGTGATGACTATGATTTTATCCTTCTCGATTGTGCGCCCGGCTATAATTTATTGACTCGTAGTGCTTTAGCCGCCAGCGATTTTTACATTCTTCCTGCTAAACCAGAACCTTTATCTGTAGTAGGTATTCAGCTATTAGAAAGACGCATCGCTCAATTAAAAGACAGTCACGAACAGGAAGCAAAAATAGATATCAAAATGTTGGGCATTGTTTTTAGTATGGCTAGTTCTAATCTGCTAAATGGCAGATATTATAGACAAGTCATGC
>REBL01000196.1 GCA_007692755.1 Nodularia sp. (in: cyanobacteria)
ATGCCATTGAGGATGTCTTGCATTTTGCGTCCTAACCTCCTTGGCGGTTGCTATATTACAGGCGAAGCATTTGCCAAATCAAGATTTAGCTCCATAATATGAGTTGGTGAGATTGGCTAGGGTAATCATAGACATATCCGTAAACGAGTATCAAAACCTTGTACAGCAAGGGTGAAAACCTAATTTTTGGATAAATGAAGAAACAGGCATTTCCTAGATTCAAATTCACCTCCAGAGCTTATTCATAAAATTTGTAGGTAATATATCAGTACTATAAAACTGATAATTAGATAAAACTGAAACATCATACATAAAGAAGTCTGGGTCAATGTCAAAAACTGCTCTAGCAGGTACATCCCAGCAATGGCGAAACAGTCCCACCCGTAATTTAATCTCTGGTTGCAGGGTATTGACTTTACCCAGTACCCCATAGATGCGAAAACCAGATTCGTCAGCATTATCAGTGGTAGAGAAAAACGCAGGTAAGGAACCGTGGGAATGGATCTCCACAATTGGGTTATGGTATGAAGAATCACTACCATAACGAGTGGGCTGGCAACTGCTTGAAGTTTGAATTTGCTCTGGGATTTGCAAATGCCAGCCCAGATGAGTATGGTGAAAATGAAAAAGAATTTCTTGAACTTGATTACCAGCTTGATAACTCAATCGCCACATTTCCAGCAGCAACGGTTTGGGAATTAAAGAAGTGATTTTGAGATACGGTGTGAGGTGAGGTAGCCCTTTGATAGTTTGTTCACTCAAGCAAATGGGCATTAATACCTCTATCCCAGGACGAATGGCTCTAGCAAAGATACCATTTCCAGCATAAAGGTACTCTAGTCCACTGCTGGTGTGTGTTGGCAGAGATGAAGTTGTGACAATTTTGTAACCAATAATACTTTCAATCAATGGGTTCATTGAGGATTTCCTGCACAAGCATAGCAACGCTTTTCTGATTGCCGATAGGCATAAGGTCAGAGACAGGATAGGTTGAACGTCTGTATCTTTTGTGCAGTTTTAAAAGCTGCTGGCGAACATCTTTACGGTATTTGTGTGATTTATTTATAGTGAAATGGTTAGTGAAAACACTGGAAATAAACAAATTCCAAGCTTGGTTAATAGATACACTATTGGCCACAGGTGGTTCATTTACTCCCCAGCACACTTGTCCAGAACTGTAGATATTGGGTAACGGCACATGAAAAGCTGATGCTTGAGGAGTAAATTCTTTGTCTTTAATTGCCCAAACCCAATACTTGAATTTTTTGCCTGCAAACACCATTGCAGGTAGAGTAACCGTTAAATCACCGAGTTGGTCGCAGTTAATTGTATAAATGGCAGGTGGGATAAATTTTACCAAATATGTGTCTGTACTGCCCGTACCCCAGCGCACAATTCCTGGTTCCATCCAGCCTGTATCAATTGGTTCATGGCTAAAGGCAGTTCTCAAAGCTGCGGGCGAGATAAATTTGTACACATGGGCATCGGGATTTTCTTGATCTCGGTGGTGTAAAATGTAAATGCCATCCAAAAATAGAAGTTCTGCGGAAATGGCGGGAGATTTTCGGGGAGGATCTGTTAAAATCGCTCGTAAAATCTCGCCAGAGATAACTGCGGTGCAATTAGTCTCAATTAATGTGGTTTCAATGCTTGTTTCCATAGTTGCAGAAGGATTTGAGCGTGAGGTTTTAAGTCTGTTTCTAGCCAATGAATTAGGTTGTCTGCATGGTCAAGCATCTGGCTAGCTTGTTGCCATTTTCTGGTGAGAAAATCAATAGATGCTTTTGACCAAGGTAGAGTGGTGTGGTCAGGTTGGTAGTAAAAATCGTCTGCGTATTCGTCTAACCAAATGTTTTTGGTTTGATGATCTAGCAACTTTAAAGCTAAAGGCAGAAACTTTAATGGACTATCTAAGTTATTACACTGGCGTTGCAGTTGTTTGTAGTCAATTTTGTCCGGGTGGTCGATGTCGCTGTACTTAATTCCGTACATGGCAAATTCATCATCAAACCAATCACTACCTTCTGGATGTAGCTCATCTAACCAACGACGACCGTTATGGCTCAATGGTAAAAGTAATTGCCAAGAATGTTTGAGATGTTCTATTTCGTCATCCATTGTCCAATTAATACCCATTGGGGTAACGGGTATGCTGTGCAATCTTTCTTCGTAGGCTGTTTCTACAGTCCAGTGTGATATTGGAAATAGGTGAGTGTAAATCAGGACAATAAATTCTAGTTCTCTGGGACTGTGGCGATGCAGCTGATTTGCAATTGGATAGATAGTGGCTTGGCTGCTTGACCATTCAATGGGGAAGTATTGCTGGTAGAGTGCTAGTAAGGAATAAATGTTGAGTTGGGTTTCCAGATAATTGAGTGCTGCGCTAGTATCTAAGGTTAATTGGCACTCTTGCAGGCTATAAATAGCCTCTACCATACTGGTGGGTACGAGATGAGACATACTACTCAATCTATTGTGTGTACTTAAAAACCTTCAGGGATGAGGCTAGAGGCGGGAGAGGAAGATTTTAAGGATTTGAGAGTTTGGTTGAGTAATTCAGAAAATGCTGTTCCAGATGCGATCGCCTCCTCAATTTCGGCTGATAGCTGTTCTGCATTTTGCCAATCAATACCAGTGCAAATCTGTCGCTGACGCAGTTGATAACACATTGCTAATGCGGGATTGATTTCTTCTGGGGCTGTTATCAGATACTCTAAGGGAGAAGAACCTTTTTTACCGGGTTTCTTGATGATCTGAATGGGTTGTCCAGCTTTGCGTTCTATTTCTGCATTGGCTAGTTCAGCACAAAGAGGTGTAAAGGCATCACGCAGCAATTGGTCATTTTCCGCGATTGCTTCAGGAATCCAATGCTGTTGACCTTCGTAAATGACAAGTAGTTTGTGGTTTGTTGAATTATTCATGACAGTTAAAACAAAGTAATTTGCGTGATTGGTAGCAAATGTTTCTGTGCCTTCGTGATCTAAGTCATGAAAGTCTGTTTCATCTTCGGTAGTGGTGTAATCATCTGTCAATGATGGCAAAAGTTGTAAAAAGTCAGGTTGGCCTGCAAGCCAACGTTCTTGGTCAAACAGCAACCCTAAACCTTGAAATTTTGCTTCTGTAGTTGTTTTTCCCGGCAATTGTATGTAGGATTCTAAGGTTTCAGATGTAACAGTTAGCTTGGCTGCCACAATCGCCTGTTCTGGTGTGAGCCATTTTAAAATCATAGCTTTTTTGGCTTTGTTAATTGGTGTGCAAGCGATTGTGGCGGTAGCTAGAAGCAAAATTTGAATTTTGAATTGTTTTGACTCAGGTATTTGCTTGGCTAAAAATGAGTAATTGATTGCTAAGTTAATAGAGAATCTTTGAAATCTTGAATTGCACTTGCTGTTAAAGCATAAATCACCCGACGCTTACGTTCAACATGAGTACCGTCTACAGGAATACCTTTCTTCCAAGCAGCAATAATCGCTTTCTTGTCTGCTGAGTAAACAGTTTTCTTTCTCCGGTATTTTGAAGGTAATTGTTCAGCATCTACCAGAACATCACAACTGGGTGGGTTTTGTTTAATTGTGATCCGCAAGGAATTACCAATCATTTGCTCAGATAGAATCCCTGTGGCATTATGTTCTAAAATGGTTTCATCTAATTTCTGTCGCCAGCGTTCTAGTCTTAAGAGTGCTGATTGATGTACATTTTTGAGATGTTCTAGTCGTTGTTTAACAGATGTTATCTCTGCATCTAGTTGTAACGCCAATTCAGCTTGGATGTCTACAGCTTCTTCTTGAACTTCCTGTGTTTTCCAAATCGCGGTAATGATAGCAGCTTCTTCTTCAGGAGTCTGGCAATTGGTTAGTTGTTCCCAAAGTTCAGCAGCAGTTTGGGATAGTCCTGCTAAAGATTGTTGAGCCAGTGCTAAATTCATGCTACCACCTTCCACAAGTTTGATAGTAGTCATGTTCACATACAATTTGCTCTAAGATATCTATAGTGCTGGCATCTGAATTATTATCTAAATATAAATCTGAAATGCCCTTTTGTGTGGTGTGAAGATTTTGCTGATATATTGCTATCAATTTAGGTTGAAGTTTTGTGACACTTGCTGTTAGTTTTTGCATAGTTTTGGTTGTGTAACGCTATCAATTTCAGCGCGATAGCGCATCTCTCTGTTTTGGTATGGCGATGTTATTAAAATTTGATGCGTGGATTGGGATAATTCATTATTCTTGCTTGATTACACTGATTTTACTTCTATTTATGTTAGGTTCAATTATAGAATTTTCATCAATACTGTGGCTATGTCTACTGGCTATTATCCGGTGATTCTGTATCCTCCACTAGCAAGGCAATTTGCTCAGGTTTATAAAGGACAAGAACATTTAAAAGCTTCGTTTCAAGGATGTGTTGCATTACCAGATGGAAATGGTACAGCCAAGCAAGGTGTGAGCGAAAAGAATTTTTTTCGGCATCTACTGTCGGCATTTCCCGGAAATTTAATTTGCCAAGCGGTGGAGTTTGAAATTCCTGGTTATCCTCTCCGCTACTCGGCTGATTTTATTCTTTATCATCACTCGTCCGGGTTGGCTCTCGATATTGAGATTGACGAACCTTATGCTGGAGATACGGGTAAACCTCATCACTGTACTGATGTTGATGATGATAAAATCCGTAACCGTTTTTTCTTAACCCGCAATTGGGGTGTAGTCAGGTTTGCAGAAATTCAGGTGGTGTGTCATCCTTGGGGTTGCTGTAAGGTAATTGCCCAAATAATTGCTAGATTGACAGGAGATAATAGTGCGTTTATGTTGTTGCAAAGATTGGCTGATGTTCCTTTACAAAAATGCTGGACAAGGCGTGAGGCTAGGCTGATGGCAAAGAATAATTATCGTCAGTCTTATCTGCAAACTAGATACCAATAAAGCCTATAAATTTCACAATTCAATCCCAAAATATTAACTTACATTACTTAATTGATAGCTTTGTGATTCGGTTAATTTTAGCCAATCTATTTTTCTGGGAGTAAAAACAAGATTTACCAAAAAATCACAGACTTAGATAAACTTGAGGAAAGCAAGCTGACTGCTGATAGCTATTAGCTCTCCCAAGATTTATGATGGTTGAAGAAAGTTCTAATAATCAACCATTATTCATGAGTAACACAGAAGTAGTCGTAATTGGTAGCGGTATTGGTGGATTGAGTTGCGCTGCACTCTTAGCACGCTATGGAATTAATGTCACAGTAGTAGAAAGCCATTCCATTGCAGGAGGTGCGGCTCATGCTTTTGAACGCAACGGCTACAAGTTTGATTCTGGTCCATCTCTCTATTCTGGTTTATCTTATACCCCTTCGCCTAATCCCTTACGCCAAGTTCTAGATACGATTGGGGAAGATTTACCCTGTGTTCATTACGATACCTGGGGTTGTTATTTGCCAGAAGGAAACTTTGATGCTCAAGTTGGTGCTGACCAGTTTTGTCAAGTGTTGCAGAAGTTGCGGGGAGATAAAGCTGTAGCAGAATGGCGCAAACTACAACAAATTATGACACCTTTGGGTAAGAGTGCAATCGCTCTCCCACCGGCTGCTTTGCGCTACGATTTAGGTGCTGTGTTAACTGTGGGTAAATTTGCCCCGGCTTTATTGCAACAGGCCGCTAATGTGATCAAATTAACTGGGTCTTTTTCCCGGATCATGGATGGTGTAATCACTGACCCATTTATTCGCAACTGGTTAGATTTACTTTGCTTCCTGTTATCTGGATTACCCGCAGATGGGACAATTGCCGCAGAAGTTGCATTCATGTTTGCAGATTGGTATCGTCCTGATGTGCAGTTAGATTATCCCATTGGTGGCAGTGGTGCGATCGTTGATGCACTGCTGAGAGGTTTGACTAAACATGGTGGTAAGTTAGTTTTGAGTGCTCATGTGGAGCAAGTTTTAGTGGAACACCACCGTGCTGTGGGAGTGCGACTGCGGAGTGGTCAAGAAATCCGAGCCAGTAAAGCCGTTGTTTCTAATGCCTCTGTTTGGGATACTCTCAAACTAATTCCTGAAGGTGCTGTCCCCAAACGGTATGTAGAAAAGCAACAAGCAACACCTGAATGTGATAGTTTTATGCACCTGCATTTAGGTATTGATGCGGCAGGATTACCAAAAAATCTGGGTATTCATTACATTGTAGTTAACGATTGGGACAAAGGCATAACTGCACCGCAAAACGTAGTGCTGATATCTATTCCCTCGGTTCTTGACTCATCCTTAGCACCAGCAGGTAAGCACGTGATTCACGTTTATACACCTGGAAATGAACCTTATGCTATTTGGCAAGGAAAGGAACGCAATAGCGAAGAATATGCGTTGTTAAAACAAGAACGTGCGGAAGTGATGTGGCAAGCTTTGGAAAGAATTATTCCTGATATTCGTTCTCGTTGCGAAGTTACTTTGGTCGGGACTCCCCTGACTCATGGGCGTTTTTTGCGTCGTCATCATGGTAGTTACGGGCCAGCTATAGCCGCAGGGAAGGGTTTATTTCCTGGTGGAAATACACCTTTATCGGGGTTGTTATGTTGTGGAGATTCGACTTTTCCGGGAATTGGGTTGCCGGCTGTGGCTGCTAGTGGGATGATGGCTGCTAATACTATTGTGCCTGTGCAGCAACATTTACAATTACTCAGTGATATTCTTTAGTAGCGATTACACTTCGCGCACTGCCGGAGGTGATCACTTTGCCAACGCCCTTTGGATGAGACTTGTAGCAATAGTTCGTCCGAATTAGAGGTAAATACGCCAAAATAGTTAAAGTAGAATAGGGATCGCCATTGAGCTAACTTGTATGTCTGATATCAATTGGGGACTAATTAGAAGCGGTTCTACATTTGAAGACTTGATTTGTTCACTAATCCGTCTTGAGGATCATAAAGCTCGTCTTTACGGCCGTCCTGGAAAAGATTATGCCCAGGATGCACGTTCAGGAGATGGGCTTACTGTTTATCAAATGAAGTTTCATCAAAACGAGTCTACTTCTTTAGCTATTGCAGATGCCAAAAAAGAGGCTGAGAAAATTCATGGATATTTAGCAAAACCTGGTAAATCACAAGAGATTTGGCAGGGAGTAACAAAATGGATCTTGGTAAGTAACGTTAAATTTAATACAAGTGACGATTTGAAATGGAATAAAGAGATTAAGCCATTATTTGCCTGCTTGGGATTGGAAGCATCCTATTGGCAGAAATCAGAAATTGAAACTCGACTGCACAAATATCCTGACCTCAAGCAAGCTTATTTTGGTGGAGAACCGCGGGTTTTCTTGGGAATTGCTGAAGCACGTGAACAGATAAAACAATTCCAAGGATTTAATCATCCTCATGCCCTAGATGTTCCTTATCAGGGGCGAAAAAGGGAATTAGAGCAATTCAAGAATTTTATCAGTGATGCCGAGAAGAAGATTCTTGTCATTCATGGAGCAGGAGGCATTGGCAAAACTCGATTTCTTCTGGAAGGTGCAGAAACTCAGGCTTTACCAGAAGGTTGGCAGGTACTCTGGGCAAATGTGGCAACCATGAAAACAAGTAGTTCATGGTTCATGGGATTAATTCCCGAATGCCGTATTTTAGTTTTGATTGATAAACCTGATGATGAAACAATTTTGAAAACCCTAGTAGAACAAATTTCTAGTGGTCGCGCTAAGACTTGGAAAGTTGCTATTGCTGTTAGCTCTCCTAACGATAAGTTTTTGAACTATCTTCAGGGAACACGGACGCGCCAGATATTTGAAGAGTTGCCGTTAGCACCTCTAGAAGAAAGTGCAGCAGTAGCTTTCTGTGAACAACTCCTGGAATTTGGCTCTCTGCAAACACAGACAGCCGATTGGAAAATAGAAGCTGCTACCTGGATTGCTCAACATTATGACTATCCCATCTGGATGGCGATCGCTATTAAATTACTGGAGCGCAAAGGTAATCTTGAAACAATGCCGCAAGAGGTAGAGGGGTTGGCATCTGAATATCTAAAAGAAATTATTACACAGCAACAGAATATTCCCCAAGAGCAAATCAAGAAACTTTTGCGGTGGATAGCATTGTTTGATACCGTCAATAGAGAAGATCCTGCGGTAATGGACTGGATTCAAACAAAGATTGGATGTAGAAATTCCACAGAACTTAAGCGATGTTTAGATAAACTAATCATTTACAACGTTATTTTTGAGCGAGGAGCGCGTGACCGTTTATTAAAAATAAAACCAGATGTTTTAGCAGATTACATTTTGCAAGATTGGTTAATTTACAAAACAAGACATGGTGACAAAGAGCCTTCCTCCGAAGCATTAGAGATTGTTGAAGAAATCAGCACAATCTTAGAAAATTATACGGAAATTTCACATATTCAAAAGTTCCTATTAAAGAGTATTGCTCGCTTTGAGTTAATTCAACAGTTGTTCAAGAATCCTATCAATCTTTTGGGAACACTCTTAAGCAAATGGGAAGACCAATTTCCAACGATGAATGCGCGTCAGAAATTAGCATACCTTAGTCTTTTGGATGAAATTTCCTTCGCTCATGTATCTGAGGTTCTGAACCTTCTAAGAGCAATATTAAATTCAAACTCAGCATCAGAAATTGTTTCAACTATTTTTGGACAACGAATTATTACCCATGATGACGTAATCCTGGCGCTACCCTGGATTATTTATGATACGGCTCCCTACGCCAACACCTCTAGTGAACAGATGACAATCCTCTCTCTGCTGTGCGATTTAGTGATTAAAGAACGTGATATTGCGACTCGTAGACCGCAGGGATTGCCCAATGATGGTAAGAGAGCAGAGACTGTTTTACCTAGAGTCATTACAAGTAGTTCAAAATTCCGTAGCAGTTTTGAAACACTTGCGTTTGAGAAAGCAAAAGAGTTATTGAACAATATCCGTTTTCAAGGAAATATTTCTGAACCCCAAAAGCTACATCTTGATGCTTTAGTTAAGCCACTATTGACTGTCGAGCAAGAAAACACACTTTTTGATGGGAGAACTATCAGAATTCAAAGTTGGACGATTACAACAAATCAACCTGAGTGGGAAATTAGAGATTCACTTCGCACAGCAATCAAGGAAATTCTGTCAGAGCAAAAACTTCAACCATCCCAAGCAGTAATTCTATGGAATTTGCTGGCTTATGCACATGGGGAAATCAATGGTGCAACTTCCTACTCTAAAGAATTTCAAACCGTTCTGGCTGATGATTTGCTGTCGGGAGTAGATTCCCAAAACTCGCAAAACCCTGATATCCAAGAATCGTCTGTTACCTACTCTGATGCCCACTCTGAAGAATTTCGCATTGTTCTACTTCAGAATTTACAATGGGTAGCGAAGTTTATTGAGTCCCATAACCTTGATATTCAAGAACTCACTGCTGCTCGTAAAATTTGGAATTGGCACTATCAGTTTGACAAAGATCCTGAACTTAAGGCAATAGCAACGCAGTGTGAAAATTTATTTAAGAATAGTGAACTGTTCCCACAATATGCTCCTCTTCTTAGTTGGGAAAGTTACGAAGTTTTAGGACAGTGGGCAGATGAAACAAGTAACAAATTAGTCACTTTAAATAATCCACAGAGCATTTATGAATTTATTCAGAATGGCGTTAAATTTCTAGGAAATGCCGACCAAATATCTAGGCTATTCATTATAGCTTCTCATCTAGGTAATAAAGCGCAGCAATCTCAATCCGTGCGTCAGTTTGTTGAGGGAGCATTGCAACTAGGTATTGAAACTCCAGAGTTCCAATTTGCCACAAGGCTTTGTCAAGGATGGATTTACATTACTCGACAGAATAATCCTCAAGCAACAATCACAGTACTTAAGCAATTTTTGCAATGGATTAACAGCAGCGAAAAAATTGTGCAACTCTTTCAAGCGATTTACGAAAGTAGCTGGTTAATTAATATTACTGAGCCAGAAGTAGCCATCGTGCTGGAGCAGCAAGAGAATTTTTTGCAGGCTAACTCGGCTGTCCATTTTGTAGGTTTACTAGGTGGCATCTTCTTTTCTAGTTTAGAGCAAATCAAAAATACCGTAGAAACTACCCTTGGTCAACTTGATCGTCAGCAATTACCCAGTGCGTTAGGTGCATTTTTGCAATCATTAAACTATGCAATGCGTTCGCTCATTAAAAATACAGAACCAGCAATTGCTCCTTCCCTAAAAAACTGGATTCTGGATCAAGTTTTGCGTTTACCTGACATTGATGATCTTGGTGGTACAAGTGTTCATCATCTGCAAGACTTGTTAAAAATGCTTGGGAAGCCAGATTTGCAATGGCTCGTTAGTGCTGTAGATAAACGAATTCAAATGGTTTCAGAACTCGATAGTTCTAATATCCGAATATTACCCAGTCAAGAACGATTATCTCAATGGATTGTCCCAATTTCTCCAGAGCAAACTGATGATACCACGATACGAAGCCTTGTTGCAAAGCTGATATCATACACTAATTCTTCTCCAATGTTGGGGTATAGGTTTCCTCGGTATCTAGTTGATATTGATCCAAGTGGAGTAATTACGGCTGATTTGGTTGTAGAGAAGCTTACAGATCCCAAAGTGCGTGAAAATCCGCGAGAAATTTATCAGTGGTCAAAATTTTGTGGTTATTACCCAGAAGAGTCTCCTACTTGGCGTAAAATTGCCCATGAGGCTTGTTCTTTAGCAGTTCAATTTGATGATCGCGATAAGTATTCAATTTTACAAGCCCTGACTAATCCTAAACCAAAAACATGGATATCAAGTATAGGAGAAGTTGCTGCAATTTTTAAAGTAGAGGTAGAAACAGCACAACAAAAACTAGAAAATGAAAATGATTCAATCTTAATACCATACTGGGAATGGAAATTGCAATTAGCACAGGCAGAATTGGAACGTGAAATTGAACGAGTTAAAGAGGAGATCGAAGAATGACAGCAGAAAAGTTAAAAGAGCGTCTAGAGGAAAGTGCAAGTAAGTTACGACTGGTTGTTAATACCTTAGATTCGATCTCTTCTTCGTCTTTACATACTGATTGTATAGATGAAATGAGAAAATTCGATACAATGGCTCAGAATTTAGTTTCTGTCTGCGGTCTCATTGATGCCAGAGAATATGCGCGTCAGATGTTACAGGAATTACCATCAATTACAGATTCTACTACGAATCTTGTTGACTATCATAGAATACAAATTCCTTTCAATGCTGCCCGACTATTAGGATTTCAAAGCTATCTTTCAACAACATGGGCAGTTTGTGATTCAATAATACCTGCGATTTCTGTATTATTTTTTAACTATTCGGATGCCAAAAGTCGCTCATCTCCTCCAAATCTATTGAATAAACTTGTCAAAAGTAACTCAATAGCCTATTACAATTCATTTTTTCTTCTTAAAAGTTATGGTTGGCCTATTGCTGTTTCGTATGTAATTCGCAATCATTTTGTTCATGATGGTGCTTCAAATTGCGGATGTGATTTCTTTTTTGGGAAAGAAAAGGTAGATGAGTACAAAACTTCGTTGAAAGGATGGAAATTTCTGGAAGATCAAATTAACCAAAACCACAATCAGGTTAAAAGGGAATATACCCGTCTGACAGATACATGGCCTTGGCATCAAGATAATCTTCTAAGACTTTTAGAAATTTGCAATGATGAAATGGATGAGGCTTTGATTTGTCTAGTTGGTTGGTCTGTGGGAATGGCAACTTTACAAGCAAGTTATTTATTAGAAAGAGATTTTAGTTTGATATCCCCACCTTCTACATCTTCATAACTTAATTTTTTAAGTATTCATGTTTAAGTTTATACCCAATTAAAGGTTTTAGTAACTGCCTTCTTCCAAAGCGGATAATAACCTTCCCTCTCCACACCATCCATCTTCGTTTGCTAAGTCTGGTCTAAAAGCCAATTATCAATTGAACGGGTATTTAAAAGGTTTTCATCCCCTGAATCTTCATCGCCACCACTTGAGGAACGGGAATCACCGATAAGCGATTTCCTGGTCTGACCACCATTAGTTCTTCAGGGGTAAACTTTTCTCTGAGCGTTGACAGACTAATAGGGTGGTCAAAAGTTTCCACGAATTCTACTACAACTGTTTGCCAACGCGGTGATTCAGGACTTGATTTCGGGTCAAAGTATTTGCTTTTTGGCTCAAACTGGGTCGGGTCAGCAATACCTGTTTTGACTACACGCATTAACCCCACAATGCCGGGAGGATTGGTGTTAGAGTGATAGAAAAAAGCTAAGTCTCCAGGGAGCATTTGACGCAAATAATTGCGAGCTTGATAATTGCGAACGCCATCCCAAACAGTCTCGCTCTGCCGTTGAAGGTCAGCGATGCTATAGACTAATGGTTCTGATTTCATGAGCCAATAATTCATGGCAACTGATTATGGATATATAAACGCTTTTTCATCTTCCTTCATTTTGACTTTTTCTGGTGGTGAATTATGCACACCACACCAGAAAAAACTTTGATCAAGCTTGTGTTAACTAATTTTTTTGGTTTGCTTACATACGGTTTTCTGGGATTTACGCTGTAATTTCCACTTGCGGATGCTTTGAACCATAGAGCTAAAATCACGACTAGCAAAGGCTGTGGTTTGATTCGCACTATGCCAAATTGTATTTGCTTCTGTAATCTCAAGTGGAGGTGTGCAGCGATCGCAATATCGGTCAAATAGTAGGCGTGGTTCGGGATGATACACAATACCCTGTTGACTCAGCAAAGCCGATGTACCTAGAAGATTCCGTGCTAACTTGTAGCCAGCATTGTTTCTGTTGCCTGCAAATTCTCCGTGAACCAGAAGAGTGCGATCGCTCTTTGTTAAACAAACAGACAAAGGAACAGACATTCCGCTAGCGCGTAATTGTTTGAGAGATGAGCAATTATCTCTGGTTGTAGTCTTTGTTACTCTCTCGCGTTGGCAATGAGAAAGAGTTACAGAAGGTTGCAGTAACGCTGTTTGTGGGTGGGTAACTTCTCCGTTTTTACCTTGGTGGAGAAGTTGCACCCACTTACGCCAACGTTGTTCTGACAGTTCGTAGGGAAATAAACCTGTAGAATCCAACGAGCTTTCTAGTTCTTCCCAACTGTACTGACAGTCTGACCAATGCTCCAAAGTAATGGGAATCGTCGCACTCAAGACTCCGTTTACTACCCGTCTGCGAACCATCCCCGGTAATCTCATAGAACGAGCCAAGTTACAAATTGCGGGGTCGGCATTTTGGATAATCGTGAGCTTGCGGTTGAGAAACAGCCATTGATCAGGTTTCAAAGGATGGCTGCATCTCAAGTAAACGTGCAGGGATTTCCCACCTGTATAAACGACTGCGGCGGGTTCCAAGTTGATTTCATCCTTGAGCCGATTTACAGCTTGTCGCTGTTCATTCAATGTTAAATCATCAATTTCGTAGAACAAACACTGACATTGGCTAACGTGGTGATTAGTGATGCCCTTGTCTGGTTGATTGGGGTAGAAACTGACGGTAGCACCCAAAGTTGACATTTTAAATGCCAATGCCCAACCATCAGTATAATGTTTAGGTGTCAATCGCCAGCAGGTGTTACCTTGTTTATCTCGTCCGCCATAGGTGCAGCAATAAAGTTGAAATCCTTGGTGAGTGATTTTACCACAGAGAATATACTGAGAGTAAATCAGTTGGCCATTGCGCCAGTAGCAATTCCAATTTTCAGGTATTAGTTCTGTAGGCAAGTCCCAGGAAATTCTCAGCCAGATTTTACTGCCTGTAATTAAGCCTATTTGTCTCAGAAATTTAATTGTTGTTTGTCTGGGATGGAAGATCATGGCAGCTACGCCTGAAGATTTGTTCTTCTCTCTGTGGCGTTAGCTGCTTTAAGCTTCCCCGGTCTGAAGACACGGGGATTTCTGAAGAGTCCATAAAAGAACTTTCTTAGGCGCACTTAAAGCACCTCTACCTACTCCACTTAAGTCAAACTTAAATATCGCAGCTACTTTCTTGACTATGTTGATTGCCCCGTGGCAGTCCGCATTTATTTTAATTCCAGTTGAGGTTTGAAATTGTCCTCTTGTTATCCGAACACCACTGCTTTTCCACCCTTCGGGTTTTGCACCAAATGTAGGTAGAACATCATTATCTAGGAACGACGATTTAGAAGTATAGCTTTCTTCTGTTTCAACAAAATCTATTTCGTATTGTTCACAAAGTTGTTCAATACGAGTTTTTAGTTTTGCTGTTGGAATTTGAACAAACTTTTGATTGTTCTTTTTGCCCATATTAGCACCATCTTTTTGCCTCTGGTTCCAACCAAAAACTATTGAGCCAAGATTGTTCTCAAGGCAATGGTTAACTACAATTCTTGCTGCTTTATTGACGGCATCACGCATTGTCCGATTACGTTTTTCTGTGATTGCTGTAAGTCTATTCGACCAAAAGCCTTGAGGTTTATTCTCTTTGATTTTAGCAACTGACTTGTTGTACCACTGATTAATACTTTTAAGATGTAAACCATCAACGATGAAGGATGTTCCAACGTTAGAAACACAAGTTAACCAGTTATCTATCCCGTGGTCAATCCCTAATACTTTTGATTTATCAAGCTGAATAGATTCTATCTTTTGTTGATAAACAAACTCAGCGTAAAAGCATCTATTCCGTGGTAGTAATCTAATTTCTTTGATGTTGCTCCAATCTAAATTAGTTGGCATTGGCAGAAAGAACTCACTTATTCCAAACCAAGCTTTTACTTGATTGCCCAAAGGGAACCTAATAAAGCCATCTTTCAGTTTTAGCCATCTCTTAGGATAGGTAACAGTGAACAATCCTCCGGGTTTTCTATAACTCGGCACTTTTGGTTTTTGATCTAACTCTCCTTTTCTAGATTTAGATAGCAGTTTTTTAAACGACTTAAAGCTTTCTCCTACATTTAAACAAGTTTGTTGCATCGCTGAAGCGTAACCAGCATTAAAATGTTTGTTGGTTTTCATCTCAGCAGTTAAATCAAAACCACTAACAATTTTACTAGTTTTAAACCATATTTGACGCGCATAATAAACAGTACAATTGTATAAACTGTTTGACTCGTAGCACAAATACTCTATAATTGCTTTTGTTTCTTTATCGCAATGTATCAGTTCCTGCTGGCAACCAAACACTTTATTCTCCAATTGCTTATTTGTACTTACTACGTTAGATTATTGGTTGATAAATGTCAACTTATCAACCAAAGATTGTGAGAAAAGATTCTGTAGGGTATAGGCATAGTGAACACTCTGTCGGTTTAGCTACGGTTCATTTAGTTTGGGTTCCTAAGCGTAGGAAACCTGTACTAAAAGGAAATATTAAACTCCGATTATCTGAGATACTAGATTCAGTGGCAAGTGATAGAGGTTGGATTATCAAAGCAAAAGAAATCGCGTCAGATCATGTTCATTTGCTTGTAGAATATGACGAGAAAACTTCTATTTGTGATGTCATAAAAGCTTTCAAGGGTAGAAGTTCTAGGATATTAAGAGTTGAGTTCCCAGAACTAAAAAAACTCCCATCCTTATGGACTAGGAGTTATTTCTATGACACTTCCAGGAAAGTTAGCACTAGCAAAGTAATGGTGTACATAAATGACCCGCATCATGAAAGGCATTAATCTTGAACGCAGATAAATCTGCTCGTGTCGCTTTTCTACCCCGGTCTAAAGACACGGGGCTACCAAGCTCCCGTTTTCTTTACGTGTTTAATTGAACTACAGGTTTCTTGTATAAATAAGGTAGGAGCAGAATTGCATAAGTGATTAATTTTTAGGTTTACACGGAACATACTTAATAAAAATGACAATTACAATTTAAATTAACTGTCGTCCAGTAGCGTATAAAAAGTTTATAGTTTACTGGTGTTGCTCATAATGGATGTTGCCGCAAACCCTAGTAAATTACTAGGGGATAATTTAGATAAACCCTAGTAATTTGAAGATATCCCCTAGTAAAATGCGAAGACACAAGGGCGAGGGTAACGGATATATTTATTGGCGGAAGATCACCAAAAACGGGAAAGACTACCCGCAAGCTTACTACCATTGGCAGGAAAAGGGTCGCAAGAGAACCAAATATATACCCAAGCATTTACTAGGGGATATTCAACAAGCTGAGGCTGCTAAACGTCCAGTTAAAGAAATTCTTCTGATTTTAGGTATTTCTGTAGACCCTAGTAATTTATCAGGGGATACCGAAAACAACCCTAGTCAGAATAACCCTAGTAAAACGGAAATATCCCCTAGTAATAATAGCCCTAGTAATTTACTAGGGGATACCGGAAACAGCCCTACTCAGAATAACCCTAGTAAAACGGAAATATCCCCTAGTAATAATAGCCCTAGTAATTTACTAGGGGATACCGAAAACAGCCCTAGTAAAATGCGGCGACATAAAGGGGAGGGCAGTGGCAACATCTACTGGCGGGTGATTACCAAAAATGGCAAGGATTACCCCCAGGCTTACTATCATTTTGAGATTTGGACTCAAGGCGATCGCCTGATAAAATCATCTAAGTATATTCCAAAGCGGTTACTTCAACGAGTGCAAAAGTTAGAAGAACAAAAAACACCAGTGAGAGAAATTTTGCAGGTATTAGGGCTATCAATTTGATGAAAGACGACTAAGTATTTTGCAGATGCCGATAATTTAATTAGTTAGAACCTAACTAAAGTTCCCACCCTTGAGGCTGTGTGATTGGGCTATGCTCAGGTTGCGGCTTGCTGTCAATTAGCATCTTATTCCAACCACCTGTTTGACCAGGCGAAACTCTTTGAGCTTGGGGTAATTCAGCCAGTATGCCAGAGACCAAATCCTGATTTTGCTCATGGTCTTTAAAAGCGATGATCACTGTATCAAGGGAACGCAAAAAGTCAAGCGGTAATTCCTGACTTTCGCTTACACTCCAATACAATGTGGGTTTACGCTTTTGTTTGTCAATAGTCGATTCTAAGGCAATTACAGAGAGAACTTCAATCGGGTTACTCAGTAGTACCGCTCTTTTAACTGTAGTATCCGTAGCTACCCAAAAACTACCATTTTTGCTCAATTCAGAGTTGAGAGGAATAGCGGTGAAGTCACCTGTTAATTCTAACTGCTTGGTTTGAGTGGGAACATCATCAAGTGTACGTTCTACAAATACTGCTTGACCTGTTTGACTGCCATAGAGCCAACCCTGTTGATACAGTTTGGTGAGCAGAGAATTGGGTAAATTGTACTGCTGGTTTAACTTGAGGCGTATTGGTTCCCAGTTTGCTGGTTCTGGTGCAGGTGATAAATTTATGGGCTTGACTGTTGGTGTGGCATTTTCAGTGTTTTGCTCTATCAATGTTTGGATAGGTTCATCGTCTCGTTTTGTGGAGATGTCTGGTATGGCATTTCCAGCATTATGTTCTATAAGTTTCTGGATTAGCTGGTCATCCCTCTGGGGAAGATAACTGACACCTCGATGCTTTTGTAAACCTGCAAAAGTATACGCCTTGCCTAAATGCGTACCACTGAAAGCCACGCTATCAAGTTGGTAACTAATGCCTTTGACTTTGCCTGTGCGAGTATAGCCAACGCGGACATTGATCCCTTGTTGTTGTAGTTGCCCGATTAACTCTGGCATGATGGGATGGTTTTGGGTTGCTTCGTCAAGCGATCGCTGAAGTTTAACTCTAACACTTTCTTCTCCAGTTCTAGCTAATTGCCTGCGTTCACCAGTGCTTGGACTGTGTTTATCTTTCTCCCAACTGGCTGGCACAGATTGTAAATTGTATTCTTTCTCCAGCTTGCGGATGATGACTTCACTTCTGCGTTTGTCCCAGCTATCAGAAACCGTAGTCCCATCCAATTGAATCCGACTGGCAGCAATATGTGCGTGATCATGTTCCCGATCAACATGACGCACCACTATATATTGATTCATCTCAAAACCCATTGCTTGCAAATACTTCTGAGCGATTTCGTGCCAAGTGTCATCATCCAAACTCTCATGGTGGGGCAAACTGAGGGACGCATGGTAAACAGCCCTACTAACTTTTGGGTTTAATTTTCTCGATAGACCAAACTCAGTTGCTAATTCACGTGGATTGGTTCCTTCCATGTTCCCACCAATATATCTGGCTCCCTCTTTACCAAAAAGGTAGTCTAACAGTTCTCGGAAACTTTTACCTTTGACGTGCTTGCCAATCATTTTCATTTTCCAGGAAACCGCCTCCGCAGCCTTCGTGCAATGTCCGTAGAAGGGTTATGTCTGGTACTTTATGCTTCGTCCTGTATATCATTGTTGAAATCGATGTCAGCAATTTCTCGCCGCACTTGTTTGACCAAGTTTTTCACTTGTTCTAACAATCCTCTATCCACGGCTACTGGTTCTCCCATGAGTACCGTTGTATTAATTGCTTTAGCTATTTGGTTGAGATTATTACCTATTTTACCCAATTCCCAATAAGTTTGACCTGCCACTCTGGTAACACGCCTGGGCAATTTGTTCTTCAAAGTTTTGCTACGAAACAGTTCACTGACGGTCAGACCATTTTCTCGTGCCATTTGTAATGCCGCTTGCCGTTCTTCTAGAGTCAGCATTATTTCTATTTTGCAAGAACGCTTCTGTCCCATTGCATCTGTTGCTTCTCAACTTTTTCTAGTTTGACGGAAGCATTAAGATTTTTGATTAACCATTGGGACATTGTTGAGCAAAATTTTTAAAGGACATTGAGTTTCCCACTTGCCGAATTTCCTTTTTGAAAGGATGCACCGGATGACATATCGTTTTTAGATCAACTTCGCCTCTGTCACGCTGGTTGACATACTGAGATAGGGGAACCGTGAACAGAGGGCAAGTTTGTTGCCGCACTTGGGGGGTACTTTTTTTCTCCCTAGACAAAATATCCGGATAGCAACATAGCTTGCTACCCACAAAAACTGATTTCGCCTTCTCAAATTAAGCGCTGGACGAATCGGCAATGGATCTGAATTGGATCTGGATTGGATCTGGATTGGATCGCAATTGGATCTATAATGGCACAATTTTTATCAATAATTAGGGTTTATTGCGAATACAAATATTACATAAGCTACGTAGGCTAGAGAATTGGATCTAAATTGGATCGCAATTGGATCTGAGTTGGATCTGAATTGGATCTGTGTTGGATCTGAGTTGGATCTGTGTTGGATCTGAATTGGCACACTTTTGGCAAGTAAATTTCTGAGCAGAAAAGTAATGACTTGATCACCATTTGTGAAAAAAAATATCCAAATGGCTAAAATTTGCCTCAAAAAAAATAGACAGTAGAAAGATGTTCACAGGCAATATTTGCATTTAAGTTAAAAACAGCTTTTACGCATAACACAATTACAGTCATGTCAAACCTGATAGTCAGCTTTGACCCTGGAGCTTCTTTGACCAAGATTGTTTACGAACTAGCGACTGAAGGACAGCCACGCCTAATGACAATGGAACCAGAGATGCTGAAGTTGCCTCAAAGTTCGATTGACGCTTATATGTCAAGTCGCAAGGGTATGGAATCTTCTCAACCAGCAGATGAAGCCTGGGTGTCTTGTGCCGCAGATGATCATACACAATGTACAGTGGTAGGATTCTTAGCACGACAGTTTTCTGCATCCGCCAGACTCGATAAACTCAAGTACGAAACCTCAATTCACAAAGTTTTGGCAGTGATTGGTGCGATCGCCTGCGGGTGTGCGCGGAGTGCGATCGCTTCGGGTAAAACGCAAAGTGCAATCGCCGGAGGCGGCGCTAAGTCCTGCGGACACGCTACGCGAATGCCCATCGCTCAACAGAATCAATTGCCCAACAAGTTTTCACTATCACTGACCTCACTACTGCCCTATGGTGAATATCAAAATCGCCAAGCATTTGAGCAACAGTTGCGGAATGCACTCAAGGATTTTAAGTTTCGGGGTCAAAGGTTGCGGGTGAAACTGGAGCGATTCGAGTGTCTACCTGAAGGTGCGGGATTAGCAATGATTCGTCAACGCCAGAATGGTAAAGAATGGTTCAATACCCAAACCATTGCCGTACTAATGTTTGGGCATCGCAATACCAGTGTCTTATTATTTGAACGGGGCAAGATGACGGCGGGTTACACCAATGGGTTAGGTTTTCACCAAATGGTCAAGCGCGTAATTGAACGTACATCTGGGCAGGATGCCACTGCTTTGACCTCTGCCATCTATGCAGCTGGTTCAGATATCACCGTGGATAACCCAGCAATTCGCGCGTTGGTCAAAAGCCGAGACCCAAAAAACATTGATTACGAATTGCAGATGATTGTTAATGCCATTACTACGGCTAAAGCTGAGTATTGGTCTAGGCTTTACGATTGGCTGGAATCAACTTTACCTGCGGTGAACGAGGTGATTTTGAGTGGTGGTGCAGCGTTGTACTTAGAACAAGAGCTACAAGACTGTTTTCCAGAAATTTCCACTTACTGGGGTACTGACTTACAGCAACAGGTACAAAAGATTTTTCAGAATAATAGTAATGATTGTTACCATACTTTTCGAGAGCAAGAAGCTTTATCCTTTAGGTTAATTGATGCTTTTGGTTTGTTTATGCGGTTTAGAGCGCAAATGGAGAAAGTAGCATGACTACCAATAAAAAACAGCCCAAAAATCATCACAATGGTAAACCACGTCAAGTTTTTAGATTTTGTTACCACCCTTATTCAGATACTATTGATGGGAAGCTAATGGCATATCTGCAACAGGGATATGGCGAGCGTTCTAGCAAAGAAATGGTCTTACAAGCATTACGAATGTGTTGGTTACCTTTAGCCTACAAAGCACAAGCAAATGCAAGTGTAGATATTACTGATTCAGAACTGCGTCGCATAGGGTTAATTTGTTGTCATTCCCTCGAACAACACTTGGCTTATTTACGGATGGAATTAGGACTACCACACAAATCAACTGATATTTTGCCTGTACCTCTTAGTAACATAAGTAATCCTCAAGCCTTGGCTGCTCTGTTCGGTTTAGATGCTGGTAATTTCACTAGCCATGCTCATGCAAATGATAATTTTAGCAACCAAAGTCAAAATATTAGCAATAACAATAGTCATAGCCAACCACAACCAAAAATTGATTCTGATGCGTTCATTCCTGGTACAGGGTCTTTTCATGATCATACAGACGATATGTTTGAAGATATTTAAGTATTAATTAATCCACAGTTAGTGAAACCACAAGGAAGTAAAAAAGATGGCAGCAATTCACTTTATAGATGGTGAAAAGGGAGGAGTCGGCAAGTCTTTGTTTGCCAGAGTCATGGTGCAGTACTGCATTGATCATAAACTATCTTATGAATTGGTAGAAGCCGACCCCAGTAATCCAGATGTGGGCATATTCTACCCAGGAAATCATAAAACCGCAGTTTTTAGTGAATCAGAGCGTAAAGCTTATGATGCTGATGAAATTTTCAATTTAGCACTACAAAATTCGGTGATTGTCAATTTACCTGCTCAAGTCTACCCAGCAGTAACAGATTGGATTGACCGGAATCAAATCCTGGAGATTACTGGCAAAAATAAGGTGAAAATATACAAATGGTTTGTTTGTAGTGGCGGTTATGATAGCGTCCAATTATTTATGCGATCGCTAGAACACTTTGAAAAGAAGATTAAGCATATATTTGTCCGCAACTGTGGTTTATGCGATGACTGGAAACACGTAGATGGGCGGGATAATTTACAAGACTTAATCAAGGCTTATAAAGTAGCGGTAATCGATTTTCCCAAATTTAGCTATCGAGAACGGGATATCCTAGATGCGAACCACATCAACTTTTCGGAAGCTAAGAATTATAGTGAATTAGGTGTATTAGGCAAACAAAGATTGCATAGTTTCCTGAAAAGAGCTTTTGAGGAAATTGAGAAAGCTAAAGTTTGGCATCCTCCTGTTGCTTCAATTACTCCACCTGTTAAAACAACTGATGATGCTACTATCAATAGCAAAGTTGCTACTCGGAACTAATCTCATTGACATCTTGTGTAAGTATGCATAATTCTCACACTGAAGAACTCGATTTAGATGATCAGTTTTTGGATTCAGTCGCCGCTAGAGGCAAAGGGTTAAATCGGATTCCTTACCCAACTCTTCTAGACTTAGCAATTCGAGGTAAAGATGATGCGTTCAAAGCTAGGGTTTGGGAAATAGTCGTTCAAACTGGAGTTGACCCTGATGACCCAACTTTTTTGATGATGGTGGCTACAGGTAGGTTACAGGCGCTATTGGAAGATAATCCTAAAGAAATGGAGGCAATGTTTGACCAATGGCAAACCCAGCTTTATGATCATCTACAAAGTTATGAAAAAGCAGCAGTCAAAGGTCAGCAGAAAGCGATCGCTCATGCAGTGACAACATTAATTAAACACACAGAATTTGAGCGGGCGATTCATTCTGTTCCTTCGCTCATTGCGGCTGGTATTCTGTTATTGATCACGGCGGCAGTTGGTGGAATTTTCAGTGTCGGGGGAATGCTTTGGTATCAATCGAGCAATTTAGATCCGGCTGGGCCACGTCAGCTGACTCAAGCACAAGCTGAGGCTCTGAAATGGGCTACCAGCAAAGAAGGTAAGTTTGCTCAACATCTCATGGACTGGAATCGAGATTTGTTGAGTCGAGATCATCGTGGTCAACTTGCCTGTAGCAAAGAAGTCCAGCGTCTGGGTGTAACTCTGGAAATCGGAGCCAGTAGCAAAAAAGCCGCATCTGGTTTTTGCACTATTTGGGTACAGCCTCCAAATCAACGTAAGTTTACAACACTACCCAGGCAATAGAAGACAATTGTATTCTTCATCCACAGCCAGCAATGCAAGGGATTACACGAACAAAGTTTGCTGACCAATCAAAGGCATTTTCCTAGAAAAGTACGATTAATTGTCAAATTTTCAATCTCAGAGGTTGAGCGTATGTTTAATTGCAAACTTAACTGGTTTTGGCTGATGACAACCGGAGTTATGGTAGCAGCTTGTACTCCTACTACCATAGATACAAGTGGCAATAGTGAAAGCAATATTGCCCAAGCTTCATCTATACCTAATTACCCCCCAATGTATAATGTTGAGGTGAAAGTCTGTGGTGATATTATTGCTCCGATTCGAGATGAGCAACGCTGTATCAACCAAAATCTGCGCTTGTGGGGGCCAGTAAAAGAAGCGAAATTAGTGCGTACAGGTATTTCTCTGCCATCTGTTTCTGCTGTAGATCATAAAGTTGCGATCGCTTCCCAAGGCTGTTATCCTGTTTACTCGGAACCTTCCCAGCCGCAGTTTTATTGGGCTGACACAATTATTCAGGTTAATCGCGGTTCTACACCAACCATTGAAATCAAACAAACGCAACTTTCCAACCAGCAGATTTATGAGTTAATGACTAATCGGCTTACCAGTCGGAGAATTGCCACCTTTGGCGGGATGGGCTGCGAACCTGCGCCTGTAAATTAAAGTTTTTCGTTGTACGATAAGTCAAATCAATTCCAAATTCACAAAAAGGTCAAGTACCCTTATTTTAGTGTCCTTCGGGTAAGGGTGGATGGGAAATGAAAAAACCCCGAATTAAATTAGATGATTCGGGGTATTGCAATTAATCTTCTAGTTCCATCTCTTCATCATCTTGCTCGAAATCTTCATCTATCAATTCATCAGAATTGCTGCTTAAACTATTGAGTCCGTCGATGCGTTTAGAACGAGCCGCTTTATGAGCAGCACGTCTATCTCGAATTTCATCCAGATTATTCAAGCCGTAAAGTTTACGGGCATAATTGATTAATTCTTTTAATGGTGTGTTGAAGTAATCCTTACGAAACTGAGAATTGTGTTTTTCCCAATCAAATTCTTGTGCGTTAAATCTGGACACTGCGGCTAATTCTCTTCCTGATTCTTCCCGCAATACTTCAATGACCATCAGATGTACCTTTTCCTGATAAGTCTTGACTCGTTCTAAGGCAGGAATGTGCTTTGCAATTTTGTTTCTTGGTTTAGCAAGTTTGCGAACATTAACCATGAGAATCACTCCTTGATATTTTATTTTTCTCATAGAAACCGCATCGAAAGATGCCATCCGCCTCAGCTTATTTATAACAGTTTTAATTTAAATAGAGTACAAAATTAGCTGTATTTCTCTAAAAAAATACCTGCATTATTTCAAATAACACAGGTATTTTTCGCTAATTATTATGTTAACTGTTGGGGATAAGTTGGAAGTATTTACTCGTCTTCATCTTCGTCCTCGTCTAAGTCGTCATCAAGTTCGTCGTCTAAATCGTCAAGTTCTTCAAGTTCTTCCTCTTCTTGTTCTTGGAAAGAGTTGCGACGTTCCAGAGATGCGCGGTTAAACTCCACTAAATCCGCTATTGCTTGCTCAGGATCACTGCTGATAGTGTCGTATAGCATACTCATAAAGATTGCTACTACTTCTGGTGAATATTTGAGTGCATCCGGTTGTCCAAACAATTTAGTAAATAATTTGGTGTTCCACTTCTGCCAATCAAACTTTTTGTTACCACCTTTCTTTTTGACTTGGGCTGCAATATCAAGTCCGAGTTTTTCACGGGCTGCATGACCAATTTTGGTAGAAACACGGGAATCACGTAGTTGGAGTTTAACTCCGTATTCCTTGAAAATTAGGTTCCGCAGTTCTTTCAATAATGCTAACGCTTCTTGCTGTGGTGAAACATTTGCAACTTTTGATTTTGTGGCAGCAGTTGTGCTATTTGCTTTGACTGAGCCTCTACCATTAGCTGCATGACGAGTATTGTTGTTAGCACGAGTTTTGCTTATTCCTTCGGTTCGCTTCGCAATTGCCATTTCAGAAATTCCTTTCTTAACTGAATTTTTCACTTCCTTGCCGCAATCGCGGCTTTCACATCCACTTCCCATTTCCTACTCATTGATTGAAATAAACCAGAATTTTGGTTGATTTTTCTTGTTATATATAGAAGCAAGAGTATAAGGTAATACTTATGTATTTTTTTTGCATCACTCGGTGTTTTCACAGCAGTAAATATGCTAAATATTGTGATTAAAAATGAAATTTAGCCATGAGGTTAGTGATCATTAACCGTATGGTTAAAGCATCAGTGATAAATTTGCTTTAAAACCGAAAAATAAGTTATTCAAGTCAGAATTATGAAATTGACAGACTGGCCGGCTCTGGCTGACCAAAATACTGCACTTGTAGCCTTGGAGTATCATACGCCTGACAGAATGCAGATATTACAGCAATTTTACCATTGGGGTGAGGAGCGGTCTTTGTCTGTTTTTGTCTGGAATCCTGGTTACTGTGGATTACAGCAATTAATTCAGTATCAAGAGCAGTATATTCTACAACCAACTAATAGGGGTAAAAATGGAGATATTATTCAGTATCTTCTAGAGGAATATCAACCTGGTATTTATTTACTGGAAGGATTGCTAAATCAGGGTGATGGTAATAAAATTAGTAACAAACGTGCCTATCAACTACTTAATAGCTGTCATCAAGCTCTCTGGAATCAGCAACGTCATTACTGGGTGTTATTGGAGACTTATGTTCAACTACCACTAGAATTACAGCCTTTTATTCCTGTATTATCTCACCCACTTCCAGACCAACAGCAAGTGCAGATGGTTGTGCAGCAGTTTTGTGATACCTGGGTTGAGCGTAGTAATTATCGCTATTCTTGGTTAAAGACAACAGAAAAAACCGCAGCGCTGCAATTGTTATTTCGCGCCTGTCAGGGTTTACCCATTGGTGAGATAAATATGCTACTACAGCAATGTCTCGGTTGTGCAGAGCAACTTGAGGAAATGGTGCAATTAGTGCTGGAGCATAAAGTTAACAAATTGCGGGGGCGGGGTTTAGAGTATATTGCTCAACCTGATGTACCTTTAGCCGGGGGATTTGATTTACTGGAAAAAAGATGGGAAACTATTACCTGTTTGCTGCAACCAAAAGCACAAGCATACAGTTTGAAGTTTCCTACGGGGATGCTGTTATGGGGTCCACCGGGTACGGGTAAAAGTCTCTCTGCCAAATTAGCCGCGCAGAAAATGGGATTACCACTGTTAGCTGCTAATTGGGGTGTATTATTGGGTAGTCCTGATCCCGACAGAGCATTAAAGGAATTTATTGCTTTGGTAACATCCTTGGCTCCTTGTGTACTTTACTGGGATGATTTTGATAAGGGATTTGCAGGTTGGGACTCTAATGCAGATGGTGGTGTATCACGACGGTTATCAGCTGCTTTATTAACTTGGATGCAAGAGCATCAAGAGCCAGTTTATACCATCGCCACTGTTAACCGTTTAGAAATGTTACCTGCGGAATTAGTTCGCCGTTTTGATGATATCTTTTTTGTGGACTTACCCCATGAAGGGGCTAGATATGAAGTATTCAATCTACATCTAGCCAAGTTTTTTCCCGCTTTTCGAGACTACAACTCACCTTGGAATGATGACCAATGGCGGAGATTGTTGGCTGAATATCGTATTTGCACTCCGGCAGAAATTGGTAATGCAGTCCGTCGTTGTGCTGAGGCAGCTTTTTACCAGGGTAGACCAGGGCAGGTTGAGTTTGAAGATTTGCTACAACAACGACAAGAGTTTACACCAGCTATGGAGCGAGAGTCGGAACAAATTCAGGCTATTCGCAATCAGGCTATTTATGCTCAACCTGTGGCTAGTCAGGATGTTTCTCGCTTTGCTGCTCAACATCAAGAGTTGTTTGAATGATACAAACTCAATACCAAGTACAAAGCATCACCTGTGCAAACATTCAGTGACCTTTTGTTGAATTGATTTTACGCATTTTGTTAATTCTCATACTAAGTGGCAGAAAAGGCTGAAAGAAAACTTAGGGATTGACCATAAATTCTGATAAATTAGACTAAGATTAAATAGCTAAATAAGCAGTTAACCCCCTTGTCATGAATCCCTACGCTATCCTCAGTCAGACCGAACATCAGCGTGTTAGTGATGGCATGACCCGACCCTTGCTTGAAAATTGCGAGACTGCCTCACATATTCTTATTTTAGTCTGGCCACAACTCGGTGATTTCGACAGTCTCGAATATGCGTGGTGGTTACAGCGCGAAGCTAAAAAATGGCCTGATGAAAAACTCGCTATTCGTGCAGTGGGAATTGGAAACCGCACTTCTGGAGTAAAATTCTGTGAATATACAGGATTTTCGCCTGAGAATTTATTTGTTGAACCGAATGCAGAACTACATCGCCAACTCAATCTCTATTCAGGTCTGAATCTTTCTCTACCTGGACTTTCTGTGTCTGGCATCACCGTGCCAAAACGGGAAAATTGTACGCTAAGGCTGAAACTATTGCAGGACAACGGTTTCAGAACCAAAATAAAATGATTAACTAATACCTGTATAATAAGCAACTGGAAGATAGTTTACCCTCATTCTCTTGGTGCAAAGTAGTATGTATTCCCTGTCCCATAAATTTCATCCCCGTCAAAAGTATTGATGATGACTGGAAAAATTAAGTTAATTACCAAATTTATTCGCAAAAACTAGTGGTCTGTCAATTTTCTATTTGTGGATAAAGACGCTTGAGACGGATACGGGCATCGGCTGTTGTAAACTGCCAATCTACAGACTTTTGCGAATGATTACGCTGAGTGTACCAAGCCGTTGTTTCTTGTTCTAAAATTTCGCGATCTGGAATCCGACGAGCTAGGCATTGTCGAGTCATTGCGGACAGTTCGTTTTCAGCGATATTGAGCCAACTTCCATGTTTGGGAGTGTGGTGAATTTCCAAACGTTCGACCAAAGAACGAGCAGTAGACGGCTCAAATGCAAGATAAAGTGAGGCAAGTTTGTGAGTATTTAGCTGGTCACACACTAAAATTACTTTTTCGCTCTGGGCATAGTCGTTGTCGAGTAAGTGCTGAATTTCTGTGGCCCAGTCAACAGCCGTTCTACGTTCACTGACAACTGTTTTGCGCCAGCCAGACAACGGTTCTGTAAACATAAAGATATTGGCTGTTCCATTACGTTCATATTCGTAATCAAACGACTCTGGCTGTCCAGGTTTGGCTGGCAGAGGAATGCGGGTTTCTTTGACTAATTGCACAGGTTGCTCATCCATACAAATAACTGGATGCTTGGGATCATAGGGCAGGTGATAAACCTCCAAAACATCTTCCATGTGAGAAACAAATTCGGCACTCTGTTCTGGTGGAATTACATACATCTGTCGCAGATGGGGTTTGAGTGCGTTTTTTTTAGCACTTGGCGCACGGTTTCGTGACTAATTGCTGGCACAATTTCTAACTCGACTGCCTTATCGGCTAGGAGTCGCAATGTCCAACGTACCTGTCCCGCCGGTGGTTCTCCGCAACGCAAGGCGATCAGTTTTGCTTCTGTCTCTCCATCAATGACCTGTTGACGAGGTGGCATTTTGCTGGGTTTGCGGTTTAAAGCTGACTCTAGACCTTCATTGACTAATCGTTCCCTGATATTTGCAACTGTGTTACGGTGGCAACTAAAGGCGGCGGCCGCTTCGGAGTCCCTCCATCCCTGTCCATTGACATCAATATTTAACAGAATATTGGCGTGCTTAATTTTGTAAGCCGCCGCTTTGCCGATGGATACCAAATCTTTTAGGGTCTGCCGTTCCTCTTGGCTTAACCGGACAATATAGTTCTTGAGCATGATCAATTATGAGGATATCTGGTCAGGTTTACAGTTAATAGCCTCTCTATTTTCCCTCAAACCCACAATTTTTAGCTTGACAGACCACTAGGCAGACTATTAAACGCCTGATGTGCTACTTGTTCTGCCCGTTGTGGCGTTACTTTTTGATACCGTAACGTTGTCTGAATGCTCTCATGTCCCATCAATGCCCTAAGTTCTTCAATTCCCATCAATCCCACCCGTTCTGTTGCAAAAGTATGCCGTAGATCATGAAGTCTTACCCCCTGAAGTTCGGTTGCATTCCCAATCAAACTTGTCCAGGATTTATGAGCCATCCGATACGAAAGCCGCGAGACAACAAAAGTTTTGGGCTGTTGAGCAGTAAACAAGGCTGAATGGGTTGGATATCTGTAATACTTCAAGTAATTATTTAGACTCCATTGTGCTACTTCACTGTAAAAACACCAGCGTTGCTTGTTACCCTTACCAACCACCTGAAATTTTCTGGCTTTGCAATCAATTTGCTCCAAATTTAGAGCCAGTACCTCAGCAATCCTAGCACCACTACTATGTAACAAACGCACCAACGCAGACAACCGCGCATCTTTTTTGATAACATGATACAAAATACTTAATTGATTAGGCGTAAGATAGCGCACAGCCTCAAGTTTCGCGTGTTCTCCTCGTTCTCTGTTCGGCTTGCGTCTTGTTAGTCCAGCCACCGGATTAGATTTGAGATATTCCATATCCACAGCAAAATTGAACAAAGCCGTAATTACAGCTTGATGACGGTGGTGGGTAGTATAAGAAACATCAGTTAAACGATTGAGATATTCCCACAAAACTTGTCTACTGATGCTTTCTACTGACCATCGGCCGTACTCAGAGAGCAACGGGATTAAGGTAGACTGATAGGAACGCAGAGTACTCTGAGCTAATCCCGGTCGTTCTAAAAACGCAGTGGCTAAAGACGCTAAAGTAATCATCACTTTTTTTAGACTTTTGACAATTTATTGCCTAAAAGTGTAGATGTTAAAATATCATTAATAAATACATTTTTAGATATATTTTTATGGTGGTAGCAGAACAAGATCCGCTTCCCAAAGGGGATGAAGCCCTAGCTGATTACGTCCACAGATTGCGAATCAAGCAGAACTTAACCCAAAAAGAGTTGAGCTTAAAAGCACAAATACACATCCAGACCATCCGCAAAATAGAAGGTGGGCAAACTTCTCGACTTAATCAAAAAGCTAAAAGCGGTTTAGCTTCTGCCTTGGGGATACCACCGGATTACTTAGATGCAGCAGCGAAAAAAGTCCCCCTAGAGACAATAACTACATTCAAGTTTTGCCCTAAATGTTGGACTCCAGGGACTACCCCTGATCAAATGTGGACTGATTTACGGTCGAAATATTGCTTTGCTTGTGGTACAGGTTTACGAAATCGTTGTATTAGTTGTAACGAACCAATTATGTCACTGAAATTCAAATTTTGCCCTTACTGTGGTGCAAATTATAAACTTCCTTCCAACTAATTCATAGAGGATTGGGTTTTAATATTTTGATTTTCCCCAATCATTCATCCCTAGATCACAATAATTTTTCTTTCTCTAAATCTACAGGTAATCTAATTGGCAACTCGTGAATTTTTATCCCCAGTACAGCGATTACAATTTACGGAAATTCCTAATTCTATAACTATAAGAGACATAGCTCGTTATTATACCTTTAGTAACGATGAACTCAAAGTTATTAAAGAGCGTCGTAGACCACATAATCGTCTTGGTTTCGCAGTACAGTTGTGTTACTTACGCTTTCCCGGTCGGGTTTGGAGTTTGGGAGAAATAGTCCCGGAATCTGTATTGTTTTATATTGCATCTCAATTAAAACTTGACCCAACAATCATGACTGAGTATTCCCAAAGGGATACCACCCGACGTGAACATTTGGCAGAAATTCAAAATAACTTTGGATTTCATACTTTTAATATATCTACATACAAGCAACTCTCAAAATGGTTGTTACCTTTTGCCATCTCTTCAGATAAAGGGATGGCACTTGTAGGAGCATTAATTGATGAAATGCGCTTGCGTCAAATTATTATTCCCGCTATTTCTACAGTAGAACGTTTAGCTTGGGAAGTCAGACATCGCGCTCAAAAATTAGTATGTCTAGAGTTGACTAAAAATTTAACCACCTTACAAAAAACAGCACTGGATAAGTTATTAGTTGTCGAGACTGATAAAAAGCTAACTGATTTAATTTGGCTGCGTCAACCACCAGGTCAAGCTAATCCGAGAAACTTTTTAAAAGTTGTAGAAAAACTAGAGTTTATTCGTCATCTCCATCTTGATTCTGGATGTTTGAAACGAGTACACCAAAATCGGCTACTGCAATTTACCAAAACTGGGGCAAAGTCTACACCTGCTCACCTGTCTAGGTTAGATGAATTGAGACGTTATGCTATTTTAGTGGCTTTTCTGATTGAATGGAGTGCGTCATTGGTTGATTATGCCATAGAGATGCACGATAAAATGATGGGGAAATTGTTTAACAAAAGTGAGCATCAGCATGGCGATAAGTTTCAACGTGATGGCAAAGCAATTAATGAGAAAGTACGATTGTATGCTCAAGTGGGAACGGCGTTAATTGCCGCTAGAAATGAGTTAATTGATGCCTATCAAGCAATTGAATCAATATTGGATTGGGAGAAATTTATTAGTAGTGTGGCTGAAGCTGAAAAGTTAGCTAGGCCCGCAGAGTTTGATTATCTGGAACTGCTTGATAACCGTTATTCACAGTTGCGAAGATATACACCCAAGTTGTTGGAGGTGTTTGAATTCAAAGCTACATCTGCCAGTTTACCAGTGATAAAAGCTTTGGAGGTAATTAAAGAGTTAAACATCTCAGGTGGTCGAAAAGTACCGGAATCTACGGATATTAGTTTTGTGAAACCTCGTTGGTTAAAATATGTAATGAAGGGCGATACTATTGACCGTCACTATTATGAGATGTGTGCTTTGTCTGAGTTACGCAGTGGTTTACGTTCTGGGGATATTTGGGTAGCAGGTTCTCGTCAGTTCCAAGATTTTAATGATTATCTGTTAACGGATAGTGCATGGCAGTTAATGCGTTCTGCTCAGACAATACCTGTGGCAGTGACGACAGATTTTACTACCTATATTGAACAACGCTCACAGGAATTGACGGAACAATTAGCAATTGTTTCTTCTTTGATGGCTGAGGATAAATTGGTTGATGTCAGAATAGAAAATGAGCGGTTAATTATTACTCCTCTCACCAATTCTGTACCGAAAGAGGTTGATGCTTTTAGTAGAAAAGTCTCTAGTTTATTACCGAGAATAAAGCTGACTGATTTGTTGGTGGAGGTTGATTCTTGGACGCATTTTACTAAGCATTTTACGCATTTACATTTAGGATCTGAAGTAGAAGATAAGGTTGTTTTGTTAAGTGCGCTGCTTGCTGATGGAATTAATCTGGGTTTAACGCGCATGGCAGATGCTACTCAAGGAATGTCTTTTGAGCGTTTAGCTTGGGTGGCTGATTGGTATATTCGAGATGAGACTTATTCTCAGGCTTTAGCAGAAGTGGTAAATTTCCACACCCAAGTTCCTTTTGCTGCTTATTGGGGTGATGGGACTACTTCTTCGTCTGATGGTCAGCGTTTTAAAGCTGGTGGACATCGCAGTTTTAATGAAGAGATTAATGCTAAATATGGTAAGGATAGAAGCGTGATTTTTTACACGCATATTTCTGACCAATATGTGCCTTTTCATGTCAAGGTGATTAATGCGACGGTCAGGGATGCTAGTTATGTTTTAGATGGTTTGCTGTATCATGAGAGTGATTTGCAGATTCAGGAGCATTACACTGATACCAGAGGCTATACTGAGCAGGTGTTTGCGATGTGCCATCTGTTGGGATTTAGATTTGCCCCACGAATGCGCGATTTACCTGATAAGAAGTTGTATACTTTTGAGTCTACTTCTTCCGATGAAGTTTTGTCACCTCTGTTAGGTGGCAAGATTAATGTGAAGTTGATTGAGGAGTCTTGGGATGAGATTCTCCGGCTTGCTAGTTCAATTCGCACGGGGACGGTCACGGCTTCTTTGATGTTGCGGAAATTGGCTTCTTATCCTCGTCAAAATCGGTTGGCTTTGGCTTTGCGAGAGTTGGGGAGAATTGAGAGGACTTTGTTTACTTTGGAATGGTTGCAGAGTCCTGAGTTACGACGACGAGCGACTGCGGGGCTAAATAAGGGTGAGGCGAAACATACTCTCAAAAGGGCGGTGTTTTTTAATCGTCTGGGTGAGGTGCGCGATCGCTCTTATGAAGACCAATTTTATCGTGCCAGTGGGTTGAATTTGGTGATTGCGGCGATAGTTCTCTGGAATACAGTGTACTTAGAAAAAGCTGTTGAGCATTTGAAACAACAGGGCATGGATCCCACATTCCGCACCTTCAACTGTCACAAGCGGTAATTACTGAAAGAAAAATGTA